>JAUVYZ010000023.1 GCA_030602845.1 Phycisphaerae bacterium
CGACCAGGCCATGCGGGACGAATTGGACTTCCTGGACTAAACTGTCATTTTATAAATTGCTAACATTTCAAGTGTAAAACTACAACGGTCAAAATGTTGCTTTTTAATGCACTTTGGCATACACTGTTGGGGCTATGAAAAAGGCGGAGATTTGGTGCGTTGGTCACACGGTTTGCGGTTTTATTCACGGCTGGTGGTCCTGCGGGAACATTCTCACAGAGTAAAAGAAAAGAAAAAAGAAAGGGTGAAAGTGGCTGACCTTTTTAGCAGCCTGCCGGTGGTCCCGCAGTCGATTGACAAGCGCAGTCTGCCTGATATAATTGGACAGAGAAGGTCAGTTGATTTTGATTCAGCTATATCAGGAGTCTTTCCATGAATACACCGATGCGCAATATCAATCTGTTACTGCTTATTCTCTTATTTACAACGACCAACATTTCAACATTATATAGTGCTACCGAGGGCACTTTCTGTGCAGTTGGCACGTATGAGTGCATTGGGCTATATTTCAAATCGCCAGACCTCGGAGAGTGCCGTGTCCAGTTCAGGCAAAAGGGAACGTCGACGTGGCGAGACGGTTATCCCCTCGTCCACGATCGGCGCGACAATGAGTATCGTGGAAGTATCGTTGGTTTGAAACCACAAACGACCTATGGCATTAGAGTTACTCTTGATAACAGAAGCTACGAACTATTGTGCAAAACCAGAAATGATTCTTTTCCCATTGGGAAGATAACCTACCTGGAAGACGGTAACCGTACAAAACCATTGAGGATTACCGAATCGGGCACACGAAAAGGTTATCACCTAATCACGCCGGCCAAAGATTCAAAAACAACTTTTGACGTTCGAAATGCAGAAGAGTACACCTGCGTGATCGATGCCGATTATGTGGTTCTTCGTGGAGTTGAATTCAAGAACGCCGCTATTGGCGGGGTCTTAATCAAGTCCAAACGCCATGACAATGTCATCGAAGACTGCCATTTCACATTCTGGGGCAGGATAGGCGGGCCGAGGACATATGGGAACCAGGGCGGCACAGACAGCGCTATCTACGCTGAGCGCGGCTCGGGCAACCTCACGATTCAGCGTAATTTAATAGAGAATCCGCGAGGTGGATCGAACGACTGGGATACGGGTCACCCGGCCGGCCCTCAGGCTATTACCCTTATCAATTCGAGCGGCGGAAACGTCATTCGCTACAATGAGATTCGGTCAACGGAAGACCACGGCTTTAATGATGCCATCGGCGGAGGGTCCAATTACAGTTTTGAAGGAAGCCCCAATCGCGACTCGGACATTTATGGAAACATCATTTCCAATGTGTGGGATGATGCAATCGAAAGCGAAGGGGCAAACATGAACGTTCGGATATGGAACAACTATATCGAAAAAACGTTCCAACATATTGCCACTGCATGCACATCAAAAGGGCCTCTATATATCTTCCGAAATGTTTTCGGGGAAAGCCGCCGGACTCATCGGGACCCCCTTGGCGGAAGCATGATAAAAGTAGGCCAGCGAGATAAGTTTGGAGGAGGAAGAAAGTTCGTGTTTCATAACACGGCTATTCAACCCAAAGGCGCATTTCATGTTTTTAGCGGCCATGTCAATCCAAACACAGTTACGCGAAACAACATTTTTGACTGCCCGGGCCGGCTGACATCTTCACGGCCAGTCGAGACAGATTGCGATTTTGATTACGATCTTTTTACAGGTATGGATCGAGGTATTGCCAAAGAAAGACATGGTATTCGAGGTAAGCCTTCATTTATAAAATCGTATTCTTTAGAGTTTTATCCTTCTTCAACGACTACTAAGATCAAATGGGGCAAAGTTCCGATCAAACAAGGAGATAAGAACGTAACCTTAACCGATCCGGTAATGACAGTTCCAAATCCCGTTGTTGATTCGGGAGTGAAACTTGCAAACTTTAATGATGATTACGCTGGAAAAGCGCCTGACTTGGGGGCCTTTGAGTTAGGGCGGCCGCCGATACGTTTTGGCCGAAGAGCAACAGGTAACCACTGGGCTCCCTGGGAACTTCACTAACACGATTATCGAAAGCCCCCTATATTATCGTTTGCTTTAAGCTCTTCTAATATGCGTATTGTTTCGGCCACTATTGCTTCACCGGTGCCGCGTTCTACGAAGCTGTGGAAGCCAGTCCATAATTGGTAACCACCCAAATCGTATGCCTCTTTGTCGGGGATATAGCCGATATAATCGTTGGCCAGCCCGATAATGAAAGTATAGCGGAAAGGAGAACGGCGTTTTATTTCGATTCCAAGCTTTCCAAAAAATTCACCCGGTACACCAACAAATGCGATATCATCAATGAGTATAACGTGCAGCCAAGTATTGCGAAGCTCGCCTTGATGCTTTACGAGCTCTTGTCGCATCTTTGAGAATACTTCGATGATATCCTCAGGATTGCCTCCGAGTCTTTTACGGCAGTAGTAAGATACGGCCTTCGCCTCGGCGTCCTCATCAAACTTCCTTACCCGGTACTTGAACTGTTTTTTCACCGAAGTGACTGTTGAGATTTTCCTCTTCTCGGCTTTGGAAAACGCCTGCTTGACTGCATTTTTAATCCTGAGTATCCTCTCGTCCGTGGAAAGGGTGAGAACATGAGTGGAACCAAACGCCCCCGGCGTAAAGATTGCCGTCCCGCCAAGCTCTTCTTCCAGCTCCTGGGCCGCCAATCCATAGAAAGCGGGAGACCGACCAGAACTGCGAACTCCGATATTGTGTGAAGAATGGTTGAAAAGAAGCGCTTCCAGGGTGCCATCCGCTCGCTTGAACGCGAGGACCGGCAGTTCGGGGTCAAAAGGACCGGTTGGTCTTAAAACATCAGTTCTGGAGCCGACCCAGTAGATTGTCCCATCCTTGAGCAACTGACGGCTGTTTTGACCGACTGTGGATTCCTGGCCCAGCCAAAAATACATTGAAGCTGATGGGGCATTTTTTAGCTTCTGGTTAGCTTTGTGGACAGCCGATACAATAGCTTCTTTCACACGCCCACAAAAGATTTCATCTCGTTTATATCCGTGTACGGTGACGGTTGTTGGGGCGTGATGTGTGTGAGTAGCTGTGATAAGGGTATTTTCAAAAGGAATGTTTTCTTCGGCCTCGATTTTTCTACAAACATCGTCAAGAATGTCCCGCTGTAGAGCCAAGACATCGCACGAAACGATGCAAACCCTGGTGTTTGCTTCAATAACTATCGCAGAAGCTCTGAGCTTACCTTCCTGCCCCACAACATGCCCGGGAGAAATGCCTCCGGCGATTTCCATTGAATCATCGCCTACAATTTCTGCTGCGGCAGCGGCCACCTTTATGTCTTTCGTGCCTTTTCCGAATATGGGTATGCAGACTGCCGACACTACCAGGAATACGACCAATAGTATGCCGCCCGTTCTCATTTTTTCTGCTCCATCCATCTTCATATACTTTATGTTTTCAGGGTTTTAGAAAGTGAGGATATATAACCACTTGTATTTACTTCGTACGCATATTCTTATTTTGTTCTTTCGAGCAGGGCGATGGCGAGCTGGCGGAGGGTGTCGGCTTTTGTGCCGAACGGCTCCAATAGTGCCACCGCCTCATCGGCGAGTTTCTTGGCCAACTGCTTTGACTTTTCGATTCCCACTATTGCGGGGTAAGTCAATTTGCCGGCCTTAGCGTCTTTGCCGGCCGTCTTGCCCAACTGTTCACTCGAAGCACACACATCAAGAATATCGTCAGCTATCTGAAACCCCAGGCCAATCTTTAAGCCATATTCACAGAGGCACTTAAATTGATTGTCTTCTGCCGCACCGCAGATGGCTCCGCAGGCGGTGGCGCATTGGAACATCCTGGCCGTTTTGTTCGTGTGGATTGCCTCGACTCTCGATAGCAGATTCTCGATTCCCGATTTCCCTGCTGTACGAGTATCGAGAAATTGTCCTGCAATCATACCAGCGGGTCCGGCGGCCTCTGCCAATTGGCCAATCAATCTTACGGCAACAGTCGGTTCGTCAATCTCTTTTGCCAAAATCTCAAACGCAAGTGTCAAAAGGGCATCACCGGCCAGGATAGCCGTTGCCTCATCAAAGGCCTTATGGCAGGTCGGCCGACCACGTCGGAAGTCATCGTCATCCATTGCCGGCAAATCGTCGTGCACAAGCGAATAGGTATGCACCATCTCGACCGCCGCCGCCGCAATTTCAGCGTTATGATTTATCTGGCCACTGACAAGCTCACAGCACCAGAGAACCAATGCCGAACGCACTCGCTTGCCCGGCGCTTCAAGGGTGTACGTAAGTGCTTCTTTCAAATCGCTGTTTATCTGCTGGGAAGCTAAGAGCCGCTGTAGAGTATGATTAACGAACTGTGCTTTCTCACCTAATTGAGCGTTGAAGTTCATTGACTACTTACTACTGACTATTTACTATTGATAATTCGAAAAGACATTTTACTCGATAATAAACAGAAAATAGTAAATAGTAAATAGAAAATTGGAAATGGTTTTAATTCTCGGCGTTACCGGCACAGGTAAAGGGCGATTGGCCTTTGGTCTGGCCGAAAGCTTAGGTGCTGAAATAATCAGCATCGACTCAATGAAGGTCTATCGGCGGATGGACATCGGCACCGGCAAGCCGCCCGAAGAGACCCGCGTGCAGCTTCAATATCATTTGATTGACGTAGTCGAGCCGAGTGAATCCTTCAGCGTCGGCACTTTTCTCGACCTGGCTTATGAGGCAATGGAGAAGATAAAGCGCCGCAATAAGCCGGTCATCGCGGTCGGCGGAACCGCTCTTTACATAAAGGCCCTGCTCTACGGCCTCTTTGAGGGCCCCGGAAGCAACGAGCAGATACGAAAGGAACTGCGAGCACGAGCAGAAGCCGAAGGGCTGGAACAACTCTACCGCCAATTAGAGACAATCGACCCGACAGCCGCCGAGCGCATCGGCCCCAATGACTGCAAACGTATAATCCGCGCCCTGGAGGTTTATAAACTTACCGGCAAGCCCATATCAAGTCTCCAGAAGCAATTCAATGCCGAAAAACCCAAGAATAGCTGGACTATAATCGGGCTGCGAAGGGAAAAAACCGACGCCAACAGCCGAATAAACAAACGGACAAAAAAGATGATTGCCGCCGGTCTTGTCGATGAGGTCAAATCCCTGCTGGCTGAAGACAAACCTTTAAGCAGGCAGGCCCGATGTGCGATAGGCTACGCGGAAATAATCGATTACCTCAACGGGAAAATGAGTTTGGAAGACGCAATTGAACTTATAAAGAAGAATACCCGCCGATTGGCCAAGAACCAGAGGACCTGGTTCAGGACCTTCAGGAACGTCAACTGGCTCGATATCGAGCTCGAAGAACCGGCCGAAAGAATCTTTAGCCGCACAAAAACATTACTGCGTATCTAATAAAGGGTGAAAGGACACGTTGGAATCTAAGGCGTAAACGTAAACTCTCTCAAGCAGGTCAGGCGGCTTCGATTTCCGGGATGAAGACGTCGAAGTCTGGGCCGAACTGGCGGAAGTACAATAGAGAATAAGACCTCGTGAAAACCGACAACGGCAGCAAAAGAACTGTCATTATATACCCAAAGCCGATTGAGAACGGTGGAAGTATCATAAGACAGCCGGCAATTCCGCACGTAAAGCATATTAAAAGACAAGCGAAAAGACAGCCTACTGAACCTGCGATTATCCCAATAGCCAATCCTATGACGATTTGGAACAGAATGTAAAGGGTAAACCTGCCCTTGTTGCTTGTGAGCAGTGTCCAAAATTCGCGCCAGGCATCGGTGCAGGTGTAGGCGCGGAGGTACATAATCTGCACGACGAAGTCCATTTTGAATTTCATAAGCAGTGCGAAGGCGATTGCCACGGGTATTAAAATAATAATGGAAAGAAGTATCAGACCCACTATTGCAGGTGCGCCTATGTGCGCGTTGGTCCTGGCGGCGATGATAGCGATAAAAACCATCACGCCGATGAATAGTGCAAAGAAAATGAAAGATATGATTCCTACAACGATTCGGAAGAGGAAGAGACTGTTGGCCTGGCGCCGGAATTTGCGCCAGGGTACTTTGACTTCGGCGTTGTTTTGGGCGACGCAGTGAAGGAACATAAATCGGCCTCGGCTGCTAAGCCAGGTAATAAGAACACCTATTGCTATTATTAACACAGCGACCGCTATGACTGCGGGAATAATCCAGTGTAAGTTGTCGAAGACGAAGTCTTTTGCCTGGTGGAAGGGCTGAGAGTCTCGTTGGTCAAAGCCGCGGCCAAAATTGAAGTTGGGTCCTCCACCTCCACCTCCACCTCCTTGACCGAGGTATGCCAGCCAGGCACAGAAGCCGATGACGAACCATTTGCCGATATCGAAGGGTTTGAAAAGGATTATCTTTACTCTTTCGAGGGCGGGGCTGATGGGGTCGATTACACTTATACGGGGTTCTTGCGGTGTCATAAGATAAGTCCTCCGAGATAGGCGAGCCAGTTAAGGAAAATCGCTATCAAGACTGTTACGGCAAAAAGCGAATTTATTTTCATTATTTTTCTATTCATTCTTTTGGGGTGAATGATTAAGGCGTAGATTCTATATGGAAGCTGGAAACAAATCAAGGCAAAAATTGGTGGGCCGAGGAGGTGAAACTTTATGGCCTGTCGGAGATTGCCGTGGGCGAGTGAGCAGACAGAGCGTGTCAGGCCGCAGAGGGCGCATTTTATGCCGACGGTGTGGTATAAGAAGCAGCGCAGAGGCGATTTGAATCCGAACAGATAGAGTTCGGCCTCGTTGACCCGGAAGAGCAATGAGGCGGTCAGGATGACGACGCAGAGGATAAGTATTATTATATGATGCACTTTTGATACTCGCTGCTTGTTGCTTGTGATTCGATTCACAATTTGCCGGAGATGATTCACGTTTGCGGCTTTTCTTATTGCTGTTTGAGCTTGCGCAGTTGTTTTTGAATCGGCCAGTCGGCAAAGGCAATGAAAAATGCCATAATTATGTCCGCTATCGGTACGAGCATTAACAGGCCGAGCGCCCAACTATATCCTGCCCTGGAGGATATCTTGCAGAAGATTAATACCTTTATGGCAGCGCATATCAGGCCAATAAAAACTATGAACATGATGAGCAGTACTATGAACACGGGGGCCGTTTCCGGATGGCCATGTCCGAGTTGGAAAGCAGGTTCCATATTTTTCCCTTTCAATTGGTTTAAACAATTAAGTTAATTGGCAGCGTTTCTGCGAATACCAGGTGCATAGTATAGCGGATGGACATTCGCTTACAAGGGGAATTTGGCTGCAAATTTTGGCGGGCGTTAATGTTGCTATACAGCAAATCTCTATGTTATCTGCCTGCTTGTGAAACTAAAGGGAATTAATTCGGCTTTTTGTTTTGTGTCTTGCGCTTCGTTGATGAGCTTTTCTTTTTCCTCCTGGTTCTTGGCGCATCGGGGGCATTGAGCGTGGGCAGCCATTTTGCGAGCCGCTTCTTGACGTCGGCATATCCGGGGTCGTTGGCGAGATTGTTCCACTCCAGTTCATCTTTGTTGTGGTCGTAGAGTTCTTCGGTGCCGTCGCTATAACGGATGTATCGCCAGCGCTGCGAGCGCAGTGAATGATTGTTGCGGCCATGTGTTGTCAGTGCCGGGCGGTCCCATTTCGCTTCGGGGTTTTTCAAAAGAGGTAAAAGACTTCGGCCTTCGAGCTCAGGCTTCGCAGTCAAGCCACAAAGCTCTATCAGGGTCGGGTAGATATCAACCATAGTTACGGGTCGTGAGCAGCGTCGGCCGGCTTTAGTAACACCGGGCGCGACGACCATCAGGACGTTATGCGTTGCTTCTTCCCAAAGTGCGAATTTTCGCCAGTGGAGTTTTTCACCGAGGTGCCAGCCGTGGTCACTCCAAAGTATAATCACAGTGTTATCGGTATACGAACTTTTATCGAACGCATCGATTACGCGGCCGACGCAGGTATCTACAAAGCTGATAGATGCGAGGTAGCCCTGCACGGCCTTTCGCCACTGTTTGTACTCGATGACCTTTTTGTGGTCACCCTCAGGCCTTGCCATCCGTCTGCCAATCGGGGGGACATCGTCAAGGTCGTTTTCATTGACATTCGGCAAGGTTATCTTCTCCGGCGGATACATATCGAAATATTTCTGCGGTACATACCAGGGCAGATGCGGGCGGAAGAAGCCGCAGCCGAGGAAAAATGGTTTGTTGTGCTCTTTGCGCAGCTCACCTATGGCCCAGGTAGCGACTTTCGAGTCGCCCATCTGGTTGTCGGGTACATCTACCGGCCCCCAGTCGAAATGGGCGGTTTTAGGAATGCCGTTCAGCGGCCGGTTCGGGGGCATCGGGTCGTCAGGTTTGTTCTTTTGCTGAGATGGGAAATACTCCTGCCAGGAAGGCGGGTCGGGGAAGCGGCCGTGGTAGATTTTGCCGCCGCCAACGACGCGGTAGCCGTTGGCCATAAAGTGCTGCGGCAGTGTGGTGGCATCGGTGAGTACGGGCGACTTTCTCCAGGGTTGGGGATTGAGGTAAACGCCGGAGGTTGACGGCAGAATTCCCGTCATAAGGCTGGCCCGCGAAGGATTGCAGGCCGGCGCCGAGCAGTGGGCGTTTGTAAAAAGCACTCCTCTTTGCGCAAGTCGGTCGAGGTTCGGCGTCTTTACATCGGGATGACCGCCCAGGCAGCCAATCCAATCATTCAGGTCATCGATGGCGATGAAGAGCACATTTGGCCGTTTGGTTTGCTTCGATACCAAACGTTGAGAAGCGCTCGTACATCCCGGCAGTGTAAGTACCGCTGCACCGGTCGCCGTTAACTTTAGAAAGTCCCGCCGATTCATAAAATCTGATATTTGATTCATTTGTTCTGCCTCCTTTAAGTTTGCCTCTTTTTTTTGCAAATCGCTTCTTTTTAACCCTTATTTTCTGCCAGGCTTGATTGGAGAAGGTTTTTCCATCGGTTGATGTGGCCGTATTCGTCGGCCTGGTCCTTTTCAATTATTCTGCGAGAGTCTTCATCCCAGTCTATTGAGCTGAGAAGTTGGTCATAATGTTGGACGGCTTTTGTCTCGACCCAGATGCCGGTTTTAAGAATTGCCTTTGTGCCCATCAGCTGCGAGCCGAAGCCGAATACGAAGCCGACGAGCCAAAATGCCCATCTGAGTTTGCCGGGTTTGAAGCCGTATTCAAGAAGCTTGACCTGAAAATCCTGATAGTGCGTCATCTCGTTGCACATAGCAGCAATTAACTGGCGATTTAGCTCGCTCGGCTTTCTCGTTATCTGAAACTTGTAGATATTGGCTGCCATAAGTTCCAGAGTGTGTAAAGTGAGCAGGCCCTTTCTGATGGCTTTTAATCTTGATGGAGATATCTCTTGGCCTCTGAGCTTTACATCTTCATTTCGCAACTGAGGCCGAATTATCGAGACATCGTAGTCGCCATTTTTGAGCGTCTGTCGATAATTTTTTTCCATCTTCGTGTCGGCACTATACTTTCACTTTATCCCTGACCGTTTCCTGCCACCGGTGTATCCTATCTGTCAACCGCCCGATGATCTGGTCATGCTGTCCAGAGTCAAAAAGGTTGATAGTTTCACCTGGGTCTTCAACCAGATTGAATAGCTGACATTTGTCCACATCACTCAGACACAGCTTCCAACCATCAGGTGATATAACTGCTCGGCTGTGTTCGTTCTTAATATGTTTGAGTTCTTCCTTAGAAGCCAGATTTGTGCCGCCTTTCTTTACCTTAACAGCACCACTATTAGGATTCCACTCGATGTACACATGATCTCGGCTACCCTTACGATTCTTAATTATCGGAACCAAGCTCTGGCCTGAGAAACGCCCAGACCACTGTTTACCCATTAACTCCAGCAATGTCGGCACCATATCTATATGGCTGACTCTATTGTTGATTAGATGAGTTGTTCTGCTCATCTGTGGGATGCGCATAAGCCACGGGATTCTGACCGCCTCTTCATACATAACAGTTTTTCCCGTCATATTATGTGCGCCCATCATGTCGCCATGGTCGCTGGTATAGACAACAATGGTGTTGTCGGTAAGCCCCAGCTCATCCAGGGTTTTGAGAATTACCCCTACACTCATATCGACCTGCGTAACCAGGCCCCAGTACTTGGCAATCAGTTTTCGTATGCTTGCCTCATTGCCGTATGTGTTACGAGACTTCTGGCGTTTGAGGCGATAGCGCAGGGGCTCGTTCTCTTCCAGCGGGTCGCTGAAGTTGGCAGGTAAATCGACCTTGTCAGGGTTGTGTTCCTTATCGAGCGGCCCAAAGTAGGGCGGGTGCGGTTCGAGGAAGTTAATGTACAGCATAAAAGGTTCGTTGCGATTGCGGCGCAGGAATTGGCAGGCCTTTGTTTCGAGGAATTTCGGCTTGCAATGCTCGAGTGGCCGCCTGGCTGCAAAGCTCCGGCTGAACTTGTTACCATCGTCAGGTTTGTAACCGTGCTCTATAAGAAAATGATGATAGTGGCTCCTCTTGCTGCGGTCGCGTCCTTTACGATAGTATTTAATATAATTATCTTCGATGGCGGCCCATTCTTCGAAGCCGTGCTGAACGAAAATCTCATCACCTAAGTGCCACTTGCCCATATAGGCCGTGCGATAGTCCGAGTCGTTGACTATCTCCGGCAGGGAGGGGATATCCTGAGGCAGCCGGATATTGTTAGCGGTACAGCCGCTCGTGTGCGGCCAGAGGCCTGTCATAACCGCCGAGCGATTGGGCGTGCAGACCGGCTGGGTTACATAGGCCTTTTGGAAAACCACACTCTCGCCGGCCAATTTGTTCAGGTTAGGCGCATGGATTTTCGTATTGCCGTACGCGGCCATAGTGTCGGCTCGCTGCTGGTCGGTCCAGATAAAGAGTAGATTGGGCTTGTCCTGTTTTCGAGAAGAAACCCTTTGGGGAATGCCGGCGCATCCTTGCGTGACCAGCCCGGTTGCTGCCATGCCAACGGCTTTGACGAACTCTCTTCGACTGATTTCAGATTCCACTATAAGATTCATTCGTTGGCCCTCCTGAAACTGTAATTTCGCATCTGCGGCCGGATTATAGAAATGTCATAATCGCAATTTTGTTGTTCCTGTTGGTTAGTGGTTTTCATTTTCTTAAATGCCTCTCTTGCCGGCAAGATTTAGGTTTGTGTTATTAGTCACAATTATGCGGCAGATGTGGGGTTTTGTCAAATAAGGAACGACGAATTTTCTTTGAGATTTATGATTTGTACACTTCCATACTTTTGAATCCTGTTTTCATCACGATTTTTCTTAGCCGGGGGTCGTATATGAAATGAGATTTAATGTTCTTTAAGAATATGTTTCTTCTCAGTTGCCTGGTTTTTTGATAGTAATGTTTTTCGAAGCCATCCGGTGTCTTGCGCAGGATCTGGGCGAGAATAAGCGCACTTTTGAAGGCATAACTTAGGCCCTCGGCAGAGCTCGGGCTTATCCAGCCGGCTGCTTCGCCGAGTAATGCAACCCCATTTTTGCCGGTACAAATCTCTTGTGTCTTCACAGGCCGGAGAATAAAAGCTCCTTTTCTGCGAGTAGTCTTTCCGAATCGGAAGCCATAATCTCGCAGCTTATTTTTCAGCAGTTCGAACCTGCCGAATACATCACGCCTCGGATGCAGTGCGGCCCCGATGATCAAATGGTTTCCCTTAGGAATAGTCCAGCAATAGTAATCGGTAATTTCCGGGTCAAATATTGTGGAGAAGTATGGTAATTTACTGTCTGCTTCGACCCATTCCTGCACTCCGAGATACGCTTTTGGGAAAGGATGGTTTGGGTCGGCTTGTTTGCGCACCCTGGATGATGCCCCGTCAGCTCCAACCAGGATTCCGGCGTGCTCTACGTATGTCTTATTGTTCTGGACAAGCTTTATTTTGAAAGAGTCATTTTCTGATTCGTATGATTTGAATCGGCAGCCAAGTCGTATATCGACACTCGACGGAATCATAGACAATAACCAGCGGTCAAATTTCCGGCGGTCCATATTGATGTAGTATCGTTGATAGTACCTCTCTATACGTTGCTGGACATCAATGGCCCGGACAACGAAAAGCTGGGGCTCTACCAACACGCTTTTGGGCAAGCCCAATCCCATTCTGGAGAGCATCCCCTGAGCATCGGGGGCCAGCAGTCCGCCGCAGCATTTTCCGGCTGAATTACTTTCGGGGGAGCTTGTCGGCCGCCTCTTGTTAACTAACAAGACCCTGTAACGACCTGCGAGCAGGCGGGCCAGGGTGGCCCCGGCAGGTCCGGCACCTATGATAGCTACATCATACATCGCAGGAATTTCTCACCTTGAAATAGACTGAAATCCAAGCATTAATGGAAACCGCAATTATCCGGCAGGTGTGGAGTTTTGTCAAATGAACAAGTTTTTCGTTTGCGGCCAAACGGCGAAAAGACTTGCTGAAATGGTGGATGGTTGTTATCCTGTGAGCCTTGTTTTGTTGGCAAAAATTTATTGTAAACCTTTGATTACGGGGAATTCTCAATGGGTGCATCTGTAAAAAATCCAGGTCTGTCCGAACTTGATGAGCTTTGTGT
>JAUVYZ010000210.1 GCA_030602845.1 Phycisphaerae bacterium
GGGCGCACAGGGCCGTCCCCTTCAAAAGCTCCGCCAAACCCTCAAGCTCCTCTACGTCGCCGATTTCTCCCTCTCCCTTGGTTATGCGCTCGAGAATATATAGCATCTGGGACAACCCCTCTCGGCAGGGGGTGCATTTGCCGCAGGATTCTTTCTGTAGAAAGTTGGTGAAGTACTTCGCGACCCTGACCATGCAGGTGTCCTCGTCCATAACTATCATGCCGCCGGAGCCCATCATCGAACCCAGCTTCGTGAGCTCGTCGAAGTCCACACGGGCATCAAGGTGTTCGGCAGGTATACATCCGCCGGAGGGGCCTCCGGTCTGGACGGCCTTGAAGCGCTTGCCGCCGGCTATCCCACCGCCAATTTCTTCAACAATCCGTCGAAGTGTGATGCCCATAGGGACCTCCACCAGCCCGGTATTCACCACTTTTCCAACCAGGCTGAATACCTTGGTTCCTTTGGACTCTTCCGTTCCGATGCCGGCGAACCATTCCCCACCCCGGTTTATAATCTGTGGGATATTGGCCCACGTTTCCACGTTGTTAAGGTTCGTGGGCTTGCCGCGAAAACCGCTTTCCACGGTATGGATGTACTTTGCCCTCGGTTCGCCCGGGCGGCCTTCCAGCGATGCCATCAGTGCCGTGGACTCACCACAGACGAATGCCCCGCCGCCGCGGTTGATACGGATATCGAATGAAAACGAACTGCCCAGAATGTTTTTACCCAGCAGCCCCATTTCCCGGGCTTGTGAGATTGCCGTTCGCAGGTGCTCAACGGCGAGGGGATATTCATTGCGGACATAGATATAGCCCTGCTCTGACCCGATGGCGTATGCCCCGATGAGCATGCCCTCAATGACGGAGTGAGGATTCCCCTCCATAATGGAACGGTCCATAAAAGCCTCGGGGTCGCCCTCATCGCCGTTGCAGATGACGTATTTGGGCAGGCCTTCGGCCTCCCGGCAGGAGCGCCACTTCCGTGCGGTCGGGAAGCCGCCGCCACCGCGGCCTCTAAGTCCCGACGCTTCTATTTCCGAGACCACCTCTTCAGGCGTCATCGAGGACAGGACCTTTGCAAGAGCGCTGTACCCTCCTTCCGCAATGTAGTCCGTGATTTTCGTGGGGTCAATCAGGCCGTTGTTGCCCAGAACAATCCGTTCTTGAACCTTGTAAAAAGGTATCTCGTCTGCTTTCTCGGCTTTTTTCCCCGTGCCAGGGTCCTCATATAACAGTCTCTGGACCACCCTTCCTCCGAGTACGGTTTCACGGAAGACCTCCGCCACGTCAGGCTCCTCGACCCGTTGGTAGAAAATTCCACCGGGCTCGACTACGACAATAGGACCTCGCTCGCAGAATCCGTGGCAGCCGACACATTTTGCATCGACCAGAATGTCCTGACCGGACCGCTTGGCCGCCTCGCAGAAAAGCTCGTAAAGCCTGCGTGAGCCCTTGGCGGCGCAACCCGTTCCGATGCAGACTCGCACCACTTTGGGGGCGCGGCCGGCCCGGCCGCGCAGTGCCTCTGCGAAACGTTCGATATCGGTGGTACTGGTGAATTTCGTGGAGGCACTAATCACGTTACAGCCTCCTTTGTGTCGGTCTCTGCAGGTTCTTCAGCCGGCCGAAGGCCGTGCAGAATGTCAAGTGCAGATTCTGAGGTAACGCCGTCGTGGTATTGCCCGTCCACAACCATCACCGGCGCAAGGGCACAGGCGCCTACGCAGTTGACGGCATTAAAGCTGAATAGGCGGTCGCGCGTAGTACCGCCCGCCTCAACACGGAATTCCCGGATGATGGCCTCGGATATCCTTCCCGCGCCCTTGAGGTAACACACCGTGCCCATGCAAAGCGTTACCTCATGCGCACCCTTTGGCGCCAGCCGGAACGATGAATAGAAAGTCACCACGGCGTAAAGGCGGCTCAGCGGAACTTTAAGCCGCTTCCCAAGACGGCGAAGGTGGTCCGCGGGTAGATACCCGCACTCGGCCTGAAGGTCCTGCAGCATCGGTATCAGCATACCAACCTCTCCATCGTAGCGGTCAACTATTTGTCCTATGAGCTTATTCTCTTCGGTCATGTTTGCTATTACCTCACAGGCTGGTTATCAAAAATAAATGGGCAACTATATGGCAAGACAAATCTATTGTCAATGCATAATTTGCCTGCCTGCTCAAGCTTTAAGGGTTATCCGGCCTGTAGCTAAACGGTATCGATAGTTACCTCCTTGCCTCTTTTCCGCAGTTCTTCCCCAATCGTCCGCACCACAGCCAGCTTCATTGCCAGTTGTCCGGGTAGGTCCGGATTTTGATGGGCCGGGTTCACGCCCATACCCACCATGAAATGGATGTGGTCAACATCCAGACATAAGCGGACTAATGCCGAGGCACCGTCTGTATCAAACTTTACGCTGTCCTTACTGGCACCCGAATGCAGCAGGTCATTGACCCGCGTAAGGGTCAGAATCCCCTCGGTCGCCAGGTCAACACCTTCTATCCGGGCCAGGGGGGGCACATCCGGCTTCATCGTGCTCAGATCAACTTCCAATGGCTTGCCGCCCAGATAACGGGCGACAATTTTTGCCGTCGTTCCTCCACAAACCGCAAGAAACCCGGGACGTTGTGTAAACCTGGCGACCACTGCTTTGTCGGCACTCTTATCGACCGGGGGGCCCGTAAACACGGTGGCAGTAAGCTTGTGTCGGACCTTTATAACGGCCACACTCACATCGTCCCCGGGCTTGCCACAATACAGGTCCCAGACGGCCTGCGTAAGCTTATCGGCGAGCTCCTGGGCGGAAACGTCCGGGTGACAGTGTTCCTCAAGGAACCGCGAAATCTGGTCCAGGCCCCATCCGAGAGGATAAAGACCACCTATGCCGGCGTTAACCACACCATCCGAGACAAAGACGACCCAATCCCCGGTCTTCAGTTTCAGTTCCGATTCGCGAATGGTCTTGCCTTCAATTTCCCGTTCCTCGTACGGCACGGGGACAGACTTTCGATGCCGCACCAGAATAACCGAAGGCGTGTCGAACTCCACTACTCGAGCCCGCCCCTCGGAGAAAAATTTTCCGATGGCAAAGGTGCTGTAGGCGAGCTTGCGGACCTCGCATACCGGCAGCGTCTTACTCAACGTCTCCACCACTTCGCTCAGCGGTAGCTCATTTTCCATCAGGTGCATAACTATCCGCGTCGTCAGGATAGATAGAATATTAGCTTTGACTCCGCTTCCCAATCCGTCAGAAAGCGCGAGCATGACAAAATCAGCATGACGGGCAATAGCTACGTTGTCGCCGCAGAGTTCTTCACCGTATTTTTCGAGCTGTTTTGTACCCCACTCGTAAAACAACCTCATCACTGACCTTCTTCCTGATAGAGGGACATAAGTTTCATCACAAGCACCTTCGTCTCCGCTGTCGTCTCACCCAGCAGTCTCGCTATTTCCTGTGCCGTCTGCATCTGCCGCGAGATAACTTCCCGCGTCCGTTTCAGCGTCTGCGCCTTGAGGTCGAGTAAGTCTTTTCTGGCCTTTTCCTCTTCCGAGATGTCGATGAAGATGCCGCAGTAGAGGTCTTCGCCCTCGATGGGAAAAATGCCAACGCGGAAGCTGACCTCGTGTTCAGGAATGCTCTCTTTGACCATCAGCGACCCGCCCGCAGCGATGGCGCGTTCGAAGCAGTCAGAGTGGACGAATTCCTTGGCCGCCCGGCCTATGAGCTCGTCGTCGGCACAATGGAACATAGTTAGAAAGGAGGGATTGACAAAACGGATGCGCGTATGGTTGTTCACCAGAAGGACCCCGTTAGGTGTGTGCTGCAATATAGCGCTGGTGTGCGCGGCCACTTGGCTTTTGGGAAGTTTCATACTAAATTCTCCTGCCGCCCGGACCCTAAGCAGGCCCATCAGGCGTCTTTTCCTTCAAAGCGTTCAGAACTTTCTTCCGGAACATTTCGGCTCCCTCTTCAGCGCTGGAGCTGCTTAAAATCTCATCGTTGATCTTCCAATTAATTCCCTCGCCACAGCGCTCCATACAGAACGAGCCTTTCAACTCGACCATATCCTCGAGTCCCTTTTTGGTCAGAAACTCGTTGAAGCGGGCTATCATCTCACGGGCACCCCTGATGTGGCACGAGCTGCCCACGCATACGGTTACGGTAATCATCGAGTACTCTCTTTATCCTTTTCTTTCTTTTTATCTTTCTGAGTTGCCAGGACAAGTTCCTGGGCCGCGAGCTGACGCTTGCCGGCTGCCAATTCCTTTTCGTCCACCAGTTTCAGTGCTCTTGTAGGACAGGCC
>JAUVYZ010000007.1 GCA_030602845.1 Phycisphaerae bacterium
CGATTTTGTGCTTACTCAAGAGGAAAAGAAAAAAATGTTCTCAAGAGTTGTCGCGGTTGAGTATCCTCGAAAGGGTATATGGTCGATGGGTTTTGTTACGGGCTCGGGGCTTGAAAGGGTTGTGGACAACGTCAAAAAGGAATTTCTCACTGTTCTTATCCCTACTTCTCCGACGCCATTTACCGGCTTTGTAATAATGGTTCCGAAAAAGCAGACAATAGAGCTGGATATGACGATGGAAGAAGCATTGAGATTTGCAGTGAGTGCAGGTGTTATAGCACCGCGCGGCGAGCAGGAGGCGGCCGCTCTGCCGGAGGCCGGTTCGGAAAATAATAAAAAAGAAGAATAAAAACGGATTTTGCTCTTGGAAAACAGTTAAGGAGGACGATTTTGCTTTTTACTATTAGCGGCAAACATATCGAGATAACAGAAGCTATGAGAAGGCACGCTGAGGAAAAGACTTCCAAGCTTCCCCGGTACTACAATAGTATCAATCAGGTTGAGGTAATTATCGACGGCAGTGAGGGCGGCAATACCAGCGTGGAGGTAATTGCAAGGGGCGAGCACAGCAAGGTTTTTATTGTTACCGAAACAGGTGAAGATGCTTACCGGTGCATTGATGTAGCTGTCCGTAAACTTGAACGACAGCTCAGAAGAAAAAAGGGCAAGGAACGAAACCACAAACACACGGGCGGTGCAGAGTTAGGATAGCCTGGTCTTTTGCGATAATGTCCTTTTGTTGTTTTTGTTTGGCCGGGTGGGCCGATTGAGGGATGATTTTAGGCGGATACGATGAAGTTTGCGGATTTTGTCTGTTTTGAAGCGGTAATTCCGGAACTGAAGGCAGTGGACAGTGACGGTGTGGTAGCGGAGCTTGTTGCGTCACTCGATAAAGCCGGGCGGCTCGGGAAAGACAACTGTCAAGAGATTGGCAAGGCGGTGATTAAAAGAGAAAAGGAGGCAAGTACGGGAATGGGCAAGGGTGTTGCTGTGCCTCATGTGAAACACGAGGCGGTTGAAGATGTAGTTGCTGCCATAGGGCAAAGCAGTGCCGGTATTGATTTTTGTGCTCTCGACAAACAGTTGGTTTATTCTGTGATACTGATAATCAGCCCTGTGGACAATCCCGACAAACACTTACAGGCGATGGAGAACGTTTTCAGGCATTTGCGGCAGGAGAAGTTCCGCAAGCTTCTCAGACAATCCCGGACAGCCGAGCAGGTTGAATCTCTTCTCAGAGAGGCAGATGAAAATCCGAGCTTTTAATAATATAAATTTATGGGTGTGAAGTGCGAAAATGGGGCCTGAAGATGCAGGCAGGACAAAATTCATTGCAGAAAGTGATTTGCGAAACGGAAGTTGAGATAAAAAACGCGGATGGACTTCATATGCGCCCTGCAATGCAGTTTGTTGATGTTGCGAACCAGTTTGATTGTGATGTTACCGTCAGCAATAACGAAAACAGTGTGGACGGCAAGAGTATTATGCAGATGAGTATGCTTGCGGCAACTTGCGGCACCAAACTAAAAATTAAAGCCGAAGGTGAGGATGCTCAAAAAGCGGTCAATGCTTTGCAAGAGCTTGTCGAAGAGAAGCATTTCGATGAGCCGACACCAAAAGTGTGAAGCGTGAAGCGAGATACGAGATACGCTTCACGAGATACGAGAAATGTGCGATGGAAATAAAAAAAGGAATAGCTGTTTCGCCGGGCATTTCTATTGCCAGGTCGCTGGTTATTGACGCCGAAGATTATCGAATTCCCCGGCGGGTGGTTATGCCTGCGCAGCGAATAGTGGAGGTTCAACGCGCAAAGAATGCTTTTAAGGATGCAATTGATGAATTGACTCAACTTGAGGTGGCACAGGATGAGAGCGAAGGGGGCAAGATAAAAGATATCTTTGCAGTTCATTTGCGCTTCCTGCACGATAGAAGTCTGCGCAAGAAAATAACGGATTTGGTCCAGTCGGATTTGGTGACAGCAGAGTATGCGGTCTCGGTGACGTTGCGAGAAATCGCTTCACATTTCACAAAGGAAAAAGATGCCTATATCAGCGAACGAGCGACGGATATTTACGATATGGAGAGACGTTTGCTCAAGCATCTGCTTGGCAGGAAGCGCGAAGACGTTGAGCATCTGACCGAAGAGGTTGCGGTTGTTGTTCGGGAATTGAGTCCTACCCAAACTGCCGGGTTTAACAAGAAATTTGTGAAAGGGATTGCAAGCGATGCTGGTGGCCGAACGAGTCACGCAGCTATCGTTGCGCGGTCCTTAGGCATCCCGGCGGTGGTGGCGCTGGAAGACCTTACAGAAAGCGTCAGCGGCGGAGATACCGTCATTATTGACGGCAATCGCGGCATTGTCATTGTAAATCCGGACGATGAGACAATCCGGCAGTATGAAGAATACTCGCAGGAATTCGTAGAGCTTGAGCATAAACTTGATGCGATAAGGGAAAAGCCGGCTGTAAGCCGGGACGGCGTGAAGGTGACATTGTTGGGCAATATTGAGTTTCCGGACGAGGCGGAGATGGTTTTGCAAAAAGGAGGAGAGGGCATAGGGTTATACCGGTCCGAGTTTTTGTATCTTAACAGGCCGAGCGAACCTACGGAAGAGGACCATTATCAAGCTTATGCTGAAACCGTCGGTGTTTTTGAGCATCGGCCTGTGATAATAAGGACCGCGGACCTTGGGGCGGACAAATATACTCAGAGCAAGCGTTTTGCACCTGAGCCGAATCCGTTCTTGGGGCTTCGGTCCATTAGATTTTGCCTCCAGAACCTTATGATGTTCAAAACGCAGTTGCACGCAATTTTACGGGCGTCGGTTCTCGGTGAGGTCAGGATAATGTTTCCGCTGATAACGAATATTCAGGAGCTGATGCAGGCAAAGATGATTCTACGCGATGTTATGGAGGACCTTGACGAAGAGTCTATAACGTATAATAAAAACATTAAGGTCGGGATTATGATAGAAACGCCGTCCGCAGCTTTGATGGCCTCTACACTGGCAAGGGACGTCGATTTTTTCAGTATCGGAACAAACGACCTTACGCAATATACTCTGGCTGTTGACAGGGGCAACGAATTAGTTTCCACACTCTATTCGGCTGCGGACCCTGCTGTGCTGCGGCTTATCAGGACCGTTATTCAGGATGCGCACAAAGCACAAATAGACGTTCACATTTGCGGGGAAATGGCTTCAGAGCCGGAGTACATTATGTTGCTGCTGGGAATGGGCATTAGAACAATGTCACTTACTCCGCCGATGATACCGGAGATAAAGCAGATTATTCGCTCTGTTACGGTCCAAGATTGCAACAACCTGGCGAGAACAATACTTGGTATGAATTCCGAAAGGCAGATTTCAAACTATTTGCGTGATGCCGCAAGAAAGATTTTGCCTGAAGCTTTTTGATTGGGCTTTGTTTCTTGATAAGCAAAGGTAAGAGTAGAGATTGAATTATGTTTCGGGTGGGTGGATATGTGGCGTGTGAACAGTAGTGCTCCGCCTATTGCCAGGCGAGCATGCGTCAACTGGATAATGCTGATTTATTTTGCTTCCGGTGCGTGCTCTCTGATTGATGAGGTAGTTTGGGTGCGGCTGTTGAAGCTGACACTGGGCAATACTGTTTATGCAACAAGCATTGTGGTATCGGTATTTATGGGGGGCCTGGCGCTTGGCGCCCTGATTATGGCCCGGTATTCCGACCGTGTCAGGAGGCGCTTACGCCTATATGCTTTACTGGAAACCCTTGTAACAATATCGGCGCTATCTATACCATTTGCGCTGAAGCTTGTCGATACCGTTTATGTCTGGTTCTATCGGACATATCAGCCCAGCCACACCCAGTTGCTCATTGTCCAGGTAATAATATCGGCAGCGATACTGCTTGTGCCGTCGATGCTGATGGGCAGCACTTTACCGCTCCTGGGTAGATTTGTTACCTCGCTTGAGACAGAAGCCGGCCATTTGGTAGGCAGACTCTATGCATTAAACACCTTGGGTGCAGCGGCCGGCTGCTTTTTAGCGGGCTTTGTTCTGGTCCGGTTCCTCGGAGTTATGGGCGCACTGTACAGCGCTGCGATTCTCAATCTCGTTGTGGCATTCGGCGGGTGGTTCTTGTCGCGTTTCTCCGACACTACGGTCGAGGAACAGCCCGAGGTCGTTGTGGCAGCAGGCCCTGAGCTTGCCGCGGCGAAAACGCCGGACGGCAGGTTTTATCTGCTGATTCTCGCTTTCTTTATGAGCGGTCTGATAAGCATAGGATATGAACTGCTTTGGATACGCAGCATCGTTCATCTGCTCGGTGGATTTACTTATGTGTTCTCTGCGGTGCTGACTATTTATCTGCTGGGAAACGTAATCGGAGCCGGCATCGGCAGTGGACTGGTCAGGAAATTAAAGACTCCGGCTGTTGGGTTTGCAGTAACTTTATCACTGCTGGGGTTGTACGGCGTTTTTTACCTCCCCTTGCTGCTATTCTGGATGTCAAAAGGGCTGTCGTATATTGACCGGCACGTTATCAGCGGGTCGATTCCATTTTCACCTTATTTGGTTAAGCCGATTGTGCAAAGCTTATGCTTGTTTTTAGTACCAGCTATTATTATGGGTATAGGCTTTCCGATAGCTTTGCAGGCCTGGGCAAATCATATGCACAAGGTCGGCCGGTCCACGGGAACAGCTTATGGTGCAAATACAATAGGGGCTGTGATAGGCGGAATTGTGACCGGCTTTGTCCTTATCCCGTTGCTGGGGGTGCAGCTTTCCATCTCAATTCTTGGTTTGATTGGAGTATGGATTGCCGGCGTTATGTATCTGCTGTTTGCTCGTCGTTCAAAACTTGGTGTACGCTGGGCCCTTTTAGCTCTGGCTGTTATATTGACAATATTCACCGTCAAGATACCTTTGGACTTGTTTGATAGAGTGGTTAAGATGAGCCCGCTTATGCCGGATTTTGAGCTTGTGCAGATGAAAGAGGGTATTACCACCACGGTATCTGTGCACAGAGATTCGAGCGGAACCTTATATCTATATTCGTCAGGCCAGACTTTGGCAGGCGAAAACTATACCGCCCGTGGTGACCAAAAGATGCTGGGGCATTTCGGTGTTCTTCTCAATAGTAAGGCGAAGAGAGTGTTGTCGGTCGGATTTGGTTCGGGAGAAAGCACACTCTGTCTTGCCCAGCACAAATTAGAAAGGGTTGACTGTGTGGAGATTGCTCCGGAAATAGTTGAAATCTCCTTAAAATTCTTCAACCATATTAACCTCGGAGACCAGCTCAATGAAGAGGTAAACATGATTTATATGGACGCGAAAAACTACGCTCATTTGACCGACATCGCTTATGATGTGATTGTTAATGACTGCATTCATCCCAGCTTTTTCGCCGAAAACGCCTCACTTTATGCGAAAGAATATTTTGAAACTGCCAAGAAAAACCTGAGTAAGAGAAATGGGTTATTTCTCTCCTATGTGCCGCTGTATAGAATGACACCCTCTGTGTTGAACAGCATAATCGGAACGGCGATGAGTGTTTTTCCACATGTTAGTATTTGGTATCTAACCCCCCATCCTGCGCCACTGATAGTGGTAGTCGGCTCCGAACAAGAGCAATATTTTTCACCAAAGCATATAGAAAATGAGCTGCTGAAAGAAGGCGTACGTGACAGTCTGGCAGAAATAAATATTCATAACAGTCTCGACGTATTGAGCTGTTACATTTGTGATGAAAACGATTTAAGCAAACACATTACAGATTTTTCCATAAACAGCGATTATTTGCCTTTTGTTGAGTTTGTGACGGACAAACAAATGGGTTCCCTGCGAATGTTCGAGCGTTTTGTTATGAATGTTCGAAATGACTCCATTTATCACCATATTGACTGGACAGGATTTAGTGAGGAGAAAAAAGCTGAGTGGCTTACGGATTATGAGCACCTTTACAAAGCTCTGGCCTATCTTTTACCTCTTTTACCGACACATAATTCCCCACCCAGTGAACTGGGCAAATTCAAGGCCAGTATGGAGGGATTACGTAGTTTGCCGGACAACCCGGTCCTTCTCAATACCAGGGCAGAAGCTGAGAGAAGAATCTTCTCTGACAGCAAGAGGATGATACTTTCCGGCAAAACAGATAAAGCCTTGGCTTTATCCCGCGAAATACTCAGGGACTATCCCCATTCGCCCCTGGGCTGGTTGGTCAGGTCGAGTCTTATGCGGGGAATGGGCGACGGGCAAAAAGCTTTGGCAGATGCCCGGCGGGCGGTAGACATTGCTCCTGATAACACAGATGCACGCTTCAATCTGGGCTTTATGCTCGCCAGTGTCGGACAGTTCGAGCAGGCCATTGTAGAATATAAAGAGGCCCTGCGGTTGGCCAACCGGGCCGGTGAGATTGACAAATATAATCAAGCTAAAATGCTGGACTTTTTGGCAAAGGCTTATGCTGCTGTTGGCCGGTTTCCTGAAGCCATAACCACTGCTGAAAGGGCGTTGAACCTCGCATTATCTTCTGGCCAGAAAGACCTGGCTGAGTATATCGGCAAGCAGCTGCGCTCATTTAAGGAAACGCAAGCTTCTCAACAGCACCCTTGATTACGGCTATCAGGTGCGCTTCTTCCAAAGCAAAGTTTTGGAGAAAATGCTTGTTTTTAGGGCGATGGTGGGCATAATGATAAAAGGGTTGCCAAATGCACTGTATTGCGTTTGGGGTCCCATATAATAAGTTCTGAGTTTTGCAGGCGATATCACCGAAGTCCGCGAATAAAGTATAAGGGAATAGGCATATAACCGTTTCAAAGCAAACTATCTTAGTACTGATTAGATTCAACATTCGGGGCAATCTAAGATTCCTCTCACACGCTGAAACTGTTAAGGTTTTTCAACGCGCCTGCGTTCGAGCGGGTATAAAGATGCAGCACAGTCAGGGTTTCAATCCTCGTCCGAAACTGTCCCTGCCGTTGCCGAGGAGTGTCGGGGTTGAGTCGGACGATGATTTGCTGTGTCTTCGAGTAAATCGCGACCCAAACGGGCCGGGAGCTGCGGATTACGAGTCACAAATTAAGGCCGGCCTTTCCAGTCAACTGCCTGAAGGTTGTGAGCTGCTTTCGGTAAGTGTTGTGGGAGCAAATACATCGTTTCAGCCGAGCGAGGCTGCGTATGTGTTGACGGTGCAGCCGGAATATCCCAACGAGAACCTGAAAGCTGCGATTAAGCGAGTTTTGGCAAGTGAAAGTCTTAATCTCCAGCGACCGATAGATACGAAAACCTCAAAATTCAAAACTGTTGATGTCAGGGGTTTTTTGAAGTCGATTGAATTGAATGGTCGAAGTATAACTGTTGAGTGCAATATTAGTTCAAACGGTTCGATACGCGTTGACGAGATTTTAAGACTGCTGGAGCTGGATGTGGAGAAGTTAGCGGCGCCGATTAGGCGCACAAGCGTGCAATGGCAGGTTAGTGAATCGTGATTAGTGAATTGTGGCTCGAGCTACGAGATGTGAGGAAAAACAATGGCAAGAGAGATGCTTATAAATTGGCTCCAGAGCGAAGAGTGCAGGGTAGCGGTAGTTGAGGGAGGCCGCCTCGAAGAGCTGTACCTTGAAAGGGCGAGTCTGGGCAGCCGAGTCGGCAATATTTACAAAGGAAAAGTAGTAAATATTGAGTCCGGCATACAGGCAGCATTTGTAGACCTTGGCGCAGGTAAAAATGGTTTCCTCCACATCAGCGACCTGCACCCCCGGCATTTTTCCAGGGCGAGCGGTAGCCATACCGAAAGCATTGGCCGGAGAAAATCGCTAAAGGAGCGACTGCCTATCGAGGATTGCCTTCGCAAAGGCAGGGAGCTTGTCGTTCAGGTAACAAAAGAAGGCGTAAAGACAAAGGGACCGACCCTTAGCACATATCTTGCCTTACCGGGCAAGTATCTGGTTATGATGCCCTGGATGCGAAAGCACGGAGTTTCGCACAAGATTGAAGACGAGGACGAGCGCAGGAGACTGCGGCAAATCCTTGAGCAGAGCAACCCGCCGAAGGGACAGGGTTTTATTATCAGAACGGCGGGGCAGGGATGCTCAAAAAAGGATGTTCAAAACGATTTGAAGTATCTTGGGCGATTGTGGAGGGTTATTGAAAGACGAATAGAAACTGAAAAGGCGCCCGGCGAGCTTTACCAGGAATCCAATCTGGTTATCAGAACGCTCCGAGATGTTTTTAACAGTAAAATCAGCAAGATAATATGTGATTCGGAAAACGTCGTTCGGAAAATCAGGGATTTTCTTCACATAGCAACGCCGCGTTTGAAACAAAGCATAGTGTACTATGACAGCAAAGTTCCGCTCTTTCACAAATACCAAATTGAGGATGAAATCGCTAAAGTTCAGTCCCGCACGGTGGAACTTAAAGGCGGCGGTTCGATTGTAATAGAGCAGACCGAGGCATTGGTCTCGATTGATGTCAATAGCGGTCGATACCGCAAAGCTCAAAGTGCCGAGCAGACCGCTTACAAAATCAATATGCAGGCGGCGGTTGAAATTGCCCGCCAGCTACGACTGCGAGACCTCGGCGGACTGATAATTTGCGATTTTATTGATATGCGCAGTGAGAGGCACCGCAGGGACGTGGAAAAGACATTTCGGGCGTCTGTTAAGACCGACCGTGCTCGTTCGAGAATATTGAGGATGAGCAGGTTCGGCGTGCTGGAAATGACGCGGCAGAGAATGCGTCCTTCGCTGCAATCGGCCACCTATCTGGCATGTCCGCATTGTGCGGGTTCGGGCTTTGTTAAAAGCCATGAGTCATCGGCCATTGAGATTATTCGGCTGTTGAATCTTTCGGTTTCAAAGGAGCAGATAAAACGCATTGAGCTGTTTGTCTCGCCGGAAGTCGGAGACTACCTGCAGAATGTGAAGAGGGCTGCCATCGCAAATATAGAGCAGCTTAGCGACAAACGCGTAATTATTCATTCTGCGCCGGATTACGCCGGCGAAAAACACAATCTTCTCTGTTATAACGAGCGGGGAAGTGTGGTAAAATTATAAGTTCGTATGAATTACCAATAAAACTTGCGTGGCACCCTCAAACTTGTTTGGGCGTGTCGAAAATGCCTTATTCGAGTGCCTGGAGTAATTGTTCGTTTCATTTGTTTTTCAAACTTCAATAAGTTATTATTCTAATTGAAGAAATCTTAAAAAATGAATAATTCGAGGTGTTAATAGTAAGTGGAATTTGACCTTGACTACGCACGAAGAGTAATCGAAGCGGAAGCGGAGGCGATAAGCTCTATTACGCCGATTGTGGATGCGTCCTTTGCTAAGGCTGCCGAGATGATTTATAACTGCAGCGGCTCCTGTATAGTAAGCGGCATCGGCAAAGCAGGCATCATCGGGCAAAAGATAAGCGCGACTATGGCTTCGACCGGCACGCCGAGCCATTTCCTTCATCCTGTTGAAGCCGTGCACGGCGACCTGGGCAGGTTACGCAAAAACGATATAGTGATTGTTCTAAGTTACGGCGGTGAAACGGATGAGATTATTCGGCTGATAAATCTGGTCAAGCAGTTGGAGATTAAACTGATAGCAATAACCGGCGACAGAGACTCGACTCTGAGCAGGCACGCCGACGTGGTGCTTTGTATGGGCAAAATGTCTGAGGCCTGTCCGCTTGGTGTTGCCCCGAGTGCTTCTACTACCTGTATGCTGGCTATTGGCGATGCCCTTGCCTTTACCGTTATGAAGGCACGTAATTTCAGTGTTGAGGATTATGTCAGATTTCATCCTGGCGGCTCTCTCGGCGCAGAGTTGATGACCGTTGAGCAGTCAATGATGTTTAAGCCGGGCGAAAAATTACCCATCGCAGAAGTTACTGATACGATAAGGGAATTGCTTGAAAAAACCAGCGACCTAAAACGCCACGGAGCTGTGATGATTGTGCATGAAGATGGCAAATTAGCCGGGATAGTTACCGATGCGGACCTTCGACGCTTGATGACAAAAGAAGAACATCGCGCTTTTGAGCACAAAGCCGGCGATGTTATGACAACCAACTGCAAAAAAGTAAGGGCCGATGCCCTTGCTGCAGAAGCGGCAGCTATCTTCCATAAATATAGAATTGACGAGCTTCCGGTTGTTGATGCGGATAACAGGCCGGTTGGCGTAATCGATGTACAGGACATTGTAACAATAAAAGTTGTTGGATAAATAAAACGGATACTCGATACTGGATGCTCGATGCTCGTAGGAGAAGGAAGCCGAGTATCGAGAGCCAAGCATCGAGAATCGATTTTGATATTACTATGGCAGACCTTGCGGACATACGAATGCTGGTCATTGATGTTGACGGTGTTCTGACGGATGGAACTATAATAATTAATGCCGACGGCAGTGAAAGCAAATTTTTCAATTCGCTCGATGGTCATGGAATTCGAATGTGGCAGAGAGCCGGGCTGAAGGTTGCCTTTTTGAGTGGCAGGGAGTCGGAGCCGACAAAGTGCCGGGCTGAGCAGCTTGAGATAGACTATTGTATCCAGGATTGTCACGATAAACTGCCGGTGCTCGAGAAACTTCTTGAGCAACAGGGTCTTTCGGCGGACAGGGCTGCCTATATTGGCGATGACTTGACGGATTTGCCGCCGATTCGATACGTCGGGTTTGGAGTAGCTGTTGCCAATGCGGTTGATGAAGTCAAGCAATATGCTGATTATGTAACCACTCGTTGCGGCGGCAGCGGCGCTGTGCGGGAGGTAATAGAATACATTCTGAAAAATACCGGCAGATGGCAGGAGCTTGTGAAGAGATATTTGCCGTAATGTCTATAAAACTGTTATCCTGGGCGAAGCGAAGGGCTCAGAATGACATTAA
Organism: Phycisphaerae bacterium; assembly: GCA_030602845.1. Classification (GTDB taxonomy): domain Bacteria; phylum Planctomycetota; class Phycisphaerae; order Sedimentisphaerales; family Anaerobacaceae; genus JAUVYQ01. Next base: position 10,858 of record JAUVYZ010000007.1, read on the forward strand.
GGATTTGTTATGGGTTTTAAGTCGCGAAAATTCTATGTATGGCTTATTTCGTTGGGGGCCGTGCTTGTAATATATCTGCTTTATAGCCGCCTAAGCAAAACGCCTCCCATTGATATTGGTGCGGGGAGAAAAATTACCGGCACTGTTGCCGACAGCAACCTTGGTGGGTTTGACGGTGAAGGTGGGAGGATGGGCGATGTTTATGTCCCGGGTGTCCGAAAGGCCAGATTCATAGATTTGGACAAAGAGACTAAAGAAGTTATAAGGGAATGGGGATTTGAAAAACTTCTTCACGACACAGGGGAGGAATGGGATATTGAAAAGCCGTATATGAATATTTTTCGGCGCAGTTTTAAATGTTACATCACGTCTGATAAAGGGAGTGTTCGAATCGAAACCACTGCGGGCAGGCCCAGCCCGAGGGACATAACACTTACCGAAAATGTAGTCATCCACATTTTGCCTGAAAAGGCCGGCACCATCAAAGAAAGTTTTATTTATCTTGACGATGTCGATTTTATCAGCGAGAAATCGCAATTTTCGACCGCGGGGCCGGTCAAATTTGTTTCCCAGGATGTTCAAATGCTCGGCAGGGGATTGGAGGTTGTCTATAATGAGGGGCTGGACCGACTCGAATTTTTTAGAATAATTCATTTGGAGAGTTTGCATGCAAAGGTTCCGTTAAAGACGGGGTTGTTTTCACCGGGCCAAACCGATGTTGACAGGCCGGCCGATACCAACAGTCGGCCCAAAACACAACAGCCGGATGAACCTGCTGTGGCTGATGACTCTCAAAAAACAAAGCCATTACCAACGGCGAGCACACGGGCAGGCGAACAAGTGGAAGGTGAAAATTACAGATGTGTATTCAGTAAGAATGTTGTCATAAAAAGTCCGCAGGAGTGGGTTTTTGCTGATGATGAAGTTACGATTAACAACATCTTCCGGCCAAAAGCTTCAGATAAGGAATCCGATAAACCCGATAATGAGAGTACCGGCGGGACGGATAACATTAAGGCACGCAATGTTACTGTTGCAAAGCAGGACGAGCCCACTGAATCGGCATCGGCGCAAGAGCTTGTCGATATTGTTGTAACCTGTGACGGCGGTGTTGTTGTTACGCCGATGGGTTCTCCGAGAATACCTGAAAAACCTGCTAAACCCGCTGCCGAGGCGGCCGGGACTGACAGCCGGGCACTCATCAAATTCTTGAAAGAGGCTAAAGACCGAACCATATTCGTTGCTCAGAAGATTGATTATTGTGCAGCTACCGGCAATACCGCCGCCAGTGGCCCGTCCGAGCTTGTATTTTACACAAGCGATATGATTCATACCGAAGCTGGGAAGAAAAAGAAAACCATTCCGGTCAAAGTGACCGCCCGGAAAAAGGCCGAGTTTTTCCCCGCGCTGAGCCAGGTTATCTTCGAAGGTGATTGTCTGTGTACAACAGTTCGAGAGGATTCGGGCCTTCAACAAAAGTACACGCTTTCGGGACAGAAGCTGACGGTAAATTTATCTGAGGATAAGGACGAGCGCTCCTCTGATTTGACGCCCGGCATTGACCATTTGACCGCCAGCGGTGGTGTGGTCAGGCTTGTAACTCTTAAAACGGCGGGGAAAAAATTCTTAGGCGGGGTCGAGCTAAAATGCGCCCAGTTTGACTATGATGCCGCCCAGCAGTTGTTTTTGGCTACCGGGCCGGGAACAATAGCGATGGATAATTCCAGAGTCTCGGAGCCGAATGAAGAAGTGGGCAGGTTCAGTTTGCGGAGACCGTGTTGGGCGATTGTAGAGAATTTTGACACTTTGAAGTATTTTTTAGAAGAGAATCGAATTGTCGCTGATGCCAGGTCGCAGGAAATCCTCATTGATTACTTTCCTATTGTTAACGGTCAGTACGGTCAACACGCTGTAGCCACTGCAAGTCACGTAGAAGCTTTTCTTTACCAGACCGCTGACGGTCAATCTGAGCTTTCGACGCTGATTGCGTCAGGAGGGATTACTTACAAAGACGATGATAATCAATTTGTAGGCAGCGAATTGTTTTATGACCACAACGAGTTCATAATGAAGGTTAAGGGCGATAAGTTCCAGCCGTGCTATTTCAACGGTGCTCTTGTTGACGGGATTGAGTATAACGTGAGAACGGCTGAAGGCACCGTTAAAATCATCGCCCCCGGTGCATTGCAGAGAAGAAGATAGCAGGTAACGTGCTTAATTGTAGGATGGGCAAATTTTTGCCCATGCGGGAAAAAGCATTGTGGTTTTTATTGGGTTGTTTATGATTAAGGCATGACCAATTATCGTCGAGCGGGATTTGCGGGGGGTTATTATTTCTTTACAGTTGTTACGCACAATCGCAGGAGATTTCTCGCCGAGAGATTAGCCAGGAATTGTTTGAGACAGGTCTGGCAGCGTGTACGGCAGAAAAGGCATTTTGATGTTATTGCATTATGTCTTTTGCCTGACCACCTGCATTGTATATGGAAGCTGCCCGTAGATGATAATGATTTTTCAACCCGTTGGTCTTTGATTAAGAAAGGTTTTACGTCTACTTACCTGAGAGTGGGCGGTGTAGAATCGACACAGAGCAACTCTCGTAAACAGAAAAGAGAGCGTGGTATATGGCAAAGGCGTTTTTGGGAGCACCAAATTCGCGACGAGAATGATTTGCAAAGACACGTTGATTATATTCATTATAATCCTGTTAAGCACAAATTAGTTGAAAAGCCCGAACAATGGCCCTGGTCAACATATCATAAATATCTTAAAGCAGGATATTACGGTGAAAGCGGTTTGGTTGATTCACAGGACGATTGGGAAAGTATTTTTATGTGTGAATAGGATATCAAATTTTTATAGGCCGCATGGGCAAGCGACTCGCCCATCCTACAACTACCGGAGGCTTTAATGATAATTTTATTATGTTTTGATTTCTTGGGAATTCTATTTAGTTTTCTTGTTCACCTTTGTTTGTTATTGGGTTTTTCTCTTCCCTCAGGCAAAATAGCTGTAGTGCTTAATATTGGAATTGGCGTGGTGGTTGGTACTAGACTTATTGTTACTAAAGAGTTACGACAAGGAAAAGAATGCTTTTTTAACAAAAGCCTGAAAGGTATTGGTCCGCTCTGGCTAAAAGTGGTGATAAGTTTAATTATTACATACGGTATTGTTAATTGCATTTTATCGTTGGGTAGAATGTTTTCCATGCTTTCAGTACAAATGACAATGGAAGATTCGACAATTGCATCAAGGAAGCTGTTTATTGGTGTATTTTCTTTAATAATGGCATGTTATGCTATTGAGTTTTTACTACTTTATTTGTATCAAATTCTTAAAGAAGCAGAAATGCAAAAGCTCAAAAGTAAAGGTGCCGTGTAGATCGTAGATCGTAGGATGGGCAAATTTTTGCCCATGCAGAAAAAACAATTAGGCACAAAGTTTTTGTAAATCGTTTATACTTAATTTACCCAGTTGCGTCACAATTTTTTCAGCCACTGCCAATTGGTCGGCATCGTAGGAATTTGTTACGGCAATAGTGTGCATTCCTGCTGCTTTAGCGGCTTCCAGTCCCCAATGTGAATCTTCTACAACGATACATTGGTTTGGCAAAATAGGATTCTGGATTCCTGCTTCCGTAGGGGAGACCATTCTGTTGAGTTTTTGTAGAGTCAACAGGCACCCCTCCGGGTCTGGCTTGCCCTTTTTTACTTGCTCAGCGGAAACTATCACCTCAAAGAAAGGGCGCAGCCGCGCCTCTTCTAATATCAGTTCAATCTCCGCCAGCAGCGCCCCCGAACATATTGCCATCGGGACATTGTTTTGCTTGAGCATCTCCAGGAAGTCGCGCACGCCTTCGATTATCCTGCCTTCGGTTTTTGCCAGTTCTCCAAATATCCGGGTTTTTTGTTTTATGAGATTTTTGATTTGCTGACGGTCAAGCTGGAGTTGGCTTTTGTCGGTAACCAGCTTAAAGCACTCAAAGTCGGTCAGGCCGAGATAATCTTTGTAATAATCCTTTGTTGTTATCTCGATGCCGAATTGAGCTAACACGCGATTAAAGGAGCGAAGGTGCAAAATCTCGGAATCGGTTATTACCCCGTCGAAATCGAATATAACTGCTCGAAGCATGGTAGTGGATTAGTTAATTTGTTAATTAGTGGATTAGTCTTTTTTAAGAAACCGAATATAGGAACTTATTCCTTTTGATAATCCTTCATATTCTTCATCGAGGTAAATAAACACTTTTTTGTCGATATACTTTAGCCCTGAAGTGACTCTCAGGTGACTTCTTGTTTCTTCACATTCCCCACGGGATGTATAAAGAACTCTTGTTTTATCAGCAAAATAATATCTGCCGTGTGCTTCGGCAATATTTGCAATAACTGAATTAGCTGAATCTCTCATTTGGCGGGATAGGCCATATTTTACTTCCTTTGGAAATGCTGCTGTTATTTTGTAGATCTCCATTAGAAGTTCGTACCCCTTTTTCCATATATTCAACTCGTAAAATCCTTTAGCCATCTTGCCTCTTAACCAACCAATCTCTAATTCACTAATTCTCTAATTCACTAACCGGCCCGATGACAGTTTCATAATCGGTGAAGGTTGACTTGTCACCGGTGCAAATTAGTTCTGCTAAGGCCGCAATTTTGGGTGCGTTTTTGGTAATGTATCTGCGGGCGACCATTGCCTTGCGTTCTTTCATAGGAGTTGTCTCGCCGTTATCGGCGGTGCCGTCTCCAGCGGCGACTTCCATATCAACTTTTGTGCTTGCCTGGCCGCAGAGCAGATGGCCGTTAATCAAATCTATTGCAATATCGACTAATGCTCTGCCGTAAAGGTCCATATATTCGTTACCGTTTTCTTTTACAAAGGCAACCGACTTTTTCAATTGTTCTGCCCCTTCGACAAGTTTTTCGAGCAAGTCTTTTACTTCGGGTTGAAACTGTTGCTGAGTAAGCTCGGCAATAAATTTTCCCGCTGTTCCGCTGCAGACGCCGCGGACCGCAGCAACAATCTGCAGCTGGCTTGTCCCTTCGTAAATAGTCGTAATTCTGGCGTCGCGGGCGTGACGTTCACAGGCATAGTCCCGCATATAGCCGCTGCCGCCGAGGACCTGAATCGAATCGTAAGCGATTTTGTTACACATCTCGGAACAATAATATTTGCTCATCGGCGTCAGCATTGCCGCATATCTTTTGTATTTTCGCGAGTCATTCTTAAGCTGTTTGGCCTGGGCTTTATCTTCCGGCGGATTTGGCTCAAGCTGCCTGGCGTATCCGATTTCTATGTCCACTACGCGTGAAGTTTCGTACAGAAGTGCGCGACCGGCTTCGATAGCAATTTTCATATCGATGAGCATATCGCGAACGGCCGGCAGCTTTTCAATAGTAACTGCGAATTGTTTCCTGCTTGCAGCGTAATCGCGGGCAACGCGAAAAGCGGCTTCGGCAATACCGAGCGATTGGGCTGCAATGCCGATGCGGGCACCGTTCATTAAAACCATAACGTATGTTACCAGGCCGCGTTGACGTTCGCCGATTATTTCACACGGCGTGTTGTCAAAGAATATTTCGCACGTTGGTGAGCCGTGGATACCCAGCTTCTCTTCCAGTCGGCGAATATGGACTGCGGGGCCTCTGTCGCAGACAAATAAACTCAGCCCCAAACCTTTGCTTCTGTCCGGCTCACTGCGAGCTAATACCAGCAGCACATCGCCGCAGCCGTTGGTTATGAACCGCTTTACACCGTGCAGGAACCAGTTGCCGCCGTCATCTTGAAATGCGCGGAGCTTGACCGCCTGCAAGTCGCTGCCGGCGTCCGGCTCTGTCAGTACCATCGCGCCGGTTACCTTGCCGGCACAAAAATCGTACAGGTATTTCTTTTTGATTTCTTCTGTCGCAAAAGCGTTGATTGTCTCGGCAATTCCCTGCAGGCCGAATATGTTCATAAGTGCAGCATCTGCTCGCGATACAATCTCGATAGCCATCGAGTAAACAAGATTTGGAAAATTCAAGCCGCCGAACCGATGGGGCAGTGTAAAGCCCATAGCCTCCGCCTGGGCAAGTTTTTCGAGAGACTCGCTTGTCCCTTTTGCGTATGTAACTGAGCCGTCTTCGTTAAGAGTATTACCCTCGCGGTCAACATCTTCAGCTCGCGGAGCGATGAAATCTGCGCTTAACTGGCCAAGCGCATCCAGCACTAAACGATAATTCTGTATCGCCTCATCGGCATTGGCCGGCGCATAATCAAATTCGCCTGCAAACTTGAAATTTTCTTCGCAAACTGCCGCCAATTTGCCCAGGTCTATATGCCTGACCAAAAACTGTATATCATCATTATCTCTGTAGTAATTTGCCATTATCGAGCATCTTAACTTTTTTCTTTAATTGCCTTAATCATTTTGGGCACAACTTCATTCAAATCGCCGAGAATCTTATAATGGGCGACACCGAATATCGGGGCGTCGGGGTCGTTATTGATTGCGATAATTTTCTGGCTCTGGGACATTCCGGCCTGGTGCTGAATTGCGCCGCTGATTCCAACCGCTATATACAGGTTTGGCCTAACCGTTGTCCCCGTTTGCCCGACTTGATGGTCGCCGTCGATGAAGCCCAGGTCAACCGCTGCTCTGGTAGCTGCCGGCGCCGCACCGAGGCAGTTTGCCATGTCCCAGATGAGTTTGAAATTGTCCTTACTGCCCACGCCTGCTCCGCCGGCTACGATTATCCTTGCTTGCTTGAGGTTGACTTTCTTTGGCCGTTTGTGTTCGGCGAGAATCTCCAACGGCAAATCCTGCTGTGAAAGTTCTGCTTTCTCTTCGATAATTTCACCTTCCCGGCTAACATCCGGCTCCGGCATCGGCATCACACCTTCGCGCACCGTCGCCATTTGAGGCCAGCGGTCGTAATTTATGATGGTAGCGATTATATTTCCGCCGAAGGCAGGACGTATCTGAAACAGCAGGTTCTTATGGAGCTGGCCGTCTTTTATGGTCGTGTGGTCGCCGATTTGCAAATCGGTGCAGTCAGCGGTAAGCCCTGCCTTCGCCGCGCTTGCAATTCGAGGCGCCAGGTCCCGCCCGGTGATTGTCGCTCCGTAAAGCACAATCTGCGGCTCATACTTGTGAACTAAATCGAAGATTGCTTTTGCATAGCTGTTTGTCTGGTAGTGCTCGAGCAGTGGATGCTCAACCAGATATACCTTATCAGCTCCGTAGTGTATTAACTTTGTCGCAAGGTCTTTGACATTGTCACCCAAAAGGGCGGCTGCCAGTTTTACGCCTAATGTATCAGCCAGACGCCGGGCCTTGCTCATCAGCTCAATCGGCGTATCCTCTAACTGCCCGTTATGCTGCTCACCAAAAACCCAGACTTCACC
>JAUVYZ010000056.1 GCA_030602845.1 Phycisphaerae bacterium
TTCTGTCTGGACAATTGATGAGGGAAACGATTACCCCAGACTGTGGTGGGAGAACATGCCTGGAAAGCCTATAACCAATCCGTACGGGGGAGGCACTGGTGAGCCGAATGATCCTTACCTGGTTTATACGGCCGAGCAGCTTAATATGATTGGTTTAATCCGGTGCTATTGGGACAAGCACTTCAAACTGATGGCCGATATTGACTTGAGCGGCTATACGGGGGCGGCTTTTAATATCATTGGGACTGGTTGGCGTAATCCCTTCACCGGCACATTCGACGGCAGCGGCCATACAATTGCTAACTTTACCTACGACTCGAATGATACAGACTACATAGGACTTTTCAGCTACGTTGATGGTCCCAATGCAGAGATTAAAGATTTGCGATTGATTGACCCCAATGTTGATGCTGGAACAGGAAACTATGTTGGAACGCTGGTTGGCCGGCTATGGGAGGGAACAATCACCGCCTGCTATGCCGAGGGCGGTAGCGTTGCGGGGCGTTCCTGGGTCGGCGGCCTGGTGGGATATAATTATCGTGGCACAATCAATAACTGCTATACGAGCGCCGACGTTTCGGGAAATGGAGAAGTCGGTGGGCTGGTGGGAGGGAATTGGTACCATGGCACAATCAACAACTGCTATGCGGATGGCGACAGCGTTTCGGGAACAACAAGTGTCGGCGGACTGGTGGGATTGAATCATGGCACAGTCACCGACTGCTACTCGACCGCAAGCGTTTCGGGTGATGAGTATGTCGGCGGCTTGGTGGGAAGTAATGATGGAGGCGTTTGGGCTTCTTTCTGGGATATTGAGACCAGTGGACAGACGAACAGTGCCGGCGGCACTGGCAAGACAACAGCCGAAATGCAGACGATGAGCACGTTTACTTCTGCTGGCTGGGATTTTAGTACGCCTATCTGGAAGATGAACTGCGAAGGAATGAGTTATCCGAAACTGAGCTGGTGGCAGCCGGTGCTGGGCGATTTTATCTGTCCCGATGGCGTAAATTTCGTCGATTTTTCGTTTTTTGCAGGGCACTGGATGGAAGATAACTGCGGCGCATCGAATGATTGCGAGGGTACAGACCTTGACCAGCTCGGCACTGTAGATATCGTTGACCTTAGAATCTTTGTTGACAATTGGCTGGCAGGCCTTTAAGAGCTTTATTCTGAATCCAATTTCAAACAAAGGTCTGTGAGTCCCGATTAAATCGCCACTTGCCTCCTTTTTTTAACCCTTAAGCAGGACAATTTGCATTCGACCAAACCGTCTCTGCTGCCTCCCTTGCAGACCAAGACCCAAAACAGTTGCAATTTCGAAACATATTTGGTATTCTAACATAAAACTATACCCTAAACCCTGTATATTATGAATAAAGGTTTCGTATATTTGGTTGGTGCTGGGCCGGGGCGGGCGGATTTGATTACCGTTCGCGGCGCAGAGCTTCTCAAAGCCGCCGACTGTATAATCTGCGATAAGTTGGCCAATCCAGCTTTATTGAGTTACGCCGGCCCCAATGCGGAGATTATACACGTCCCCAAAAGAATCGGCAGCGGTTCCTTTACGCAGCAGGAAATCAATAACCTTTTAATCGAAAAGGCATCCAGTGGAAAAACCGTAGTCCGGCTAAAGGGCGGCGACCCCTGCATCTTCGGCAGAGGCGCTGAAGAGGCGGCATTACTCGCCGAGGCCGGAATCGATTTTGAGATAGTGCCGGCCGTAACCGCTGCTATTGCCGCCGCTGAGTATTCAGGCATTATGCTCACCCACAGGGACTACAGCTCGCAGGTCGTTTTCATCACCGGCCATGAGGCAGATAATAAAGCCAATACTAATATCGACTGGCACCTGCTCGCCAAATTCCCCGGCACCATAGTTTTTTATATGGCGATGGGCAATCTGGATTTTATTGTCGAGCAGCTAATCAAAAACGGTATGGCCGAAGAGATGCCGGCCGCGGTGATTGCTGATGCTACCTTGTCCAGTCAAAGGGTTGCAAAGGCTTCGCTTAGCCGGATAAGCGAAAAGTGTAAGCAGGAAAAAACTGAACCGCCCGCGATAGTGGTAATCGGCACTGCTGCAGATAGTAACACGAAGCTGAGCTGGTTTATGAAAAAGCCATTGTTCGGCAGGAACATTGTTGTAACGCGGGACGTTCCCGGCAATGCCGGTTTTGCGGCTAAGATTATTAAGCACGCCGGCAATCCGATAGAATTTGCGACAATAAGAATCAAGCCGTTGACGCAGACAAGTCAGTTTTTACAGACACTTGCCAAACTCGCAGAATATGATTGGATAATCTTTACCAGTGCAAACGGCGTAAGCATTTTCCTCGATTGCTTACGAAGTTTGCAGAAGGATAGCCGCGTTTTTGGTCCTGCGAAAATTGCTGCAATAGGCAGTGAAACCGCGGCCAAATTAGACGAGTTCAGCATAAAAGCCGATTTTGTCCCGACTGTCTTTACCGGTAAGGAACTTGGCAAACAACTAATCGGCTTTGCGAATTTGAAGGGCAAAAAGATTTTGCTTTTGCGCTCGCAGCTCGCCTCAGATGAGCTTGGCGAGCTGTTGGAGCAGGCCGGAGCCAAAGTCGATAATGTAGCTATTTACACCGTTGTAACAGAGAAAAGCGAATGTAAGTGGCTAACAGAAAAAATAGCAGAGGGTGCGGTTGATTGGCTGACCTTTGCAAGTCCTTCTTCGGTCAAGGGCTTTTTTGCGCAGATCCGGAGCGATTTAGTAAATTCAAGTAATGTTAAAGTAGCATCGATTGGGCCGGTGACTTCGCAGCACCTGAAAAATCTTGGCGTCAGGGTTGACGTAACAGCGAGAGAGCATACTACTGACGGCTTACTTGCTGCCATCGAAAGAACGCACGAATGATAAATATCTCAAAGCTATATTGCGGCCTGGCAGGTGAGTCTGACGACTTGCGATATCGGAGGGAAAATTCATTTGGCCCCGTGATTGTTTATAATTGTACCAGCCGGTGTAATTTGCGGTGTTTGCACTGCTACAGTAGTTCGAAGCCTGATTATTATACCGATGAGCTGACTACCCCGCGAGCCAGGCAATTACTGTCCGAGCTTGTGGAGGTGAATTGTCCGGTCGTGTTATTTAGCGGCGGCGAACCATTGTTGCGCAACGATTTATTTGAATTGTTGGCGGAAGCGAGGCGATTAGGGCTGCGGACCGTCATCTCCAGCAACGGCACATTACTCGATTCGGAAACCGCCGGGCAGCTTGCCGCCGCTGGCGTAAGTTATGTGGGCATTTCTATTGATGGAGATGAAGAGTTCCACGATAACTTCAGACAGCTAAAGGGCAGTTTCAAAGCGGCCCTGGCAGGAATTGAAAATTGCAAAAAGGCGGGCATAAAAACCGGCTTGCGTTTTACTATAACAAAAGCAAACAGCACCCAAATCCCTACCGTCTTCGATATCTCTGCTAAGGCAGGTGTCCGCCGAATCTGCTTCTACCATCTGATAAGAGCGGGCAGGGCAGAGCAGCTTCAGAGCCAAAGTCTAACCCCCGAACAAACCCGGCAAACTGTCGATACAATAATACAAAAGACCGATGATTTTGCCCGCAAAGGCCTGATAGACGAGGTGCTTACTGTGGGCAATCACGCTGATGGGCCCTATCTTCTCGTAAAGATGGCAAAAGAAACTCAAAACTCAAAACTCAAAACTCAAAACTACGAGATGACCGGACAGCTTTTGCTTGCCAACGGCGGCAATAAAATCGGAGAGAAAATCGCCTGCATTGGTTGGGATGGCAGCGTACACGCCGACCAGTTCTGGCGAAATTATTCGGTTGGTAGCGTTAAAGATAAAACTTTCAAACAGGTCTGGGAAAATTCAACTGAGCCGGTGCTGAATAAGCTGCGCAATAAGGCGCAGTTTGCCGACAAAAGATGCCGGAGGTGTAAATGGTTTGATTTGTGCAAAGGCAACTTTAGATTTTTGGGCACCGAAACCGGCCCGGAATATTGGCTTAACGAGCCGGCTTGCTATCTTACAGATGAGGAAATAGAAAATTCAAAAATCAAAGATTAAAAAGCAAAATGACAAATTAAAGTTCAAAAATATGATAATTGGTTAAATGGTTAATTGGTTAGATAATTACCGTTCACCACTCACCAGTTACTAATTTTTTGTCTTGTTCTTTTTGCATTTTGCAATGTAATTTTGACATTTACATTTTGATACGCCTGTCAGAAGCGTATGTATCCATATTTAATTTTTTTTAGGAGTCATTGATGGATTTTCCGAAAATTAGAATGCGACGCCTGCGCAGCAGCGCCGCGATGCGAAGGCTGGTGCGTGAAACCAGTTTGAGTGTGGATGATTTGGTTTATCCGTTGTTTGTCCGCGAAGGCGAAGGTCTCAAGGAGCCCATCAAGTCAATGGCCGGCTGTTTCCACTTTTCGCCTGACACGGTCGCCGCCGAGGCCGCCGAAGTTGCCTCCTTAAGGATACCTGCGGTTCTTTTATTCGGCCTGCCGAACAAAAAAGATAAAACCGGCTCAGAGGCCTGGTCGGAAACCGGTGTTGTGCAGCGCGCAATCCGCGAAATCAAGAAAGCCGCACCGCAGCTTCTCGTTATTACCGACGTTTGCCTTTGTGGATATACAGACCACGGCCATTGCGGCGTGATTAAAGACAGCAAAATCGATAATGACGCAACCTGCGAACTGCTCTCTAAAATGGCGCTCTCGCACGCCCAGGCCGGCGCCGATATAGTTGCCCCTTCGGATATGATGGATGGCCGCGTCAAATATATTCGCGAGGCGTTGGAAGAGAACGACTTTAAGGATGTAGTCATTATGTCATACGCAGCCAAATATGCTTCTGCCTTTTACGGGCCGTTCAGGGACGCTGCCGAATCGGCGCCGTCGTTTGGCGACCGCAAGAGTTACCAGATGGACGTGAGCAACGCCGACCAGGCGATGCGTGAAATTGCACTCGATATAGCCGAAGGCGCCGATATCGTGATGGTCAAGCCGGCCCTTGCCTACCTCGATATCATACATCGGGCAAGAGAGCGCTTCGATTGTCCGATAGCCGCTTATAATGTCAGCGGCGAATATATGATGCTAAACTGTGCCGCTGACGCGGGGTTACTGGATAAACAAGCAGCTATGCTGGAAATGCTCACCGCAATTAAGCGGGCCGGCGCTGATATAATAGTCACGTACTTTGCAAAAGAGGCAGCACGATTGGTAAGTGGTTGATTAGTTAATTGGTTGATTTGTGATTGGTGAATTGAGATACGAGCGACGAGCAACGAGATACGAAATGTTCTTATGTGCTTATTCTCTTGTTCGTTTGTTCACCCCGTTTTGGAACCTGTTGAACCTGGTCAGAGTTAGTGTAATCCGGGCCGAAACGACAGGATACAGGCCATCCTTTGGCTCGGTCGTGGAGGTGCTGATTGATAAACTCCTCCATTTCACGCCTTGCTTTATGACCAACAATGTCTGTGTCTTCCGAATTCATACCCCGGCCTTTACCTTCAGGAGAATCCCTGTTTTTATCCTTGATACTGCCATCTTTTGTCCTTCTCTACATATATAAGACGCTTAAATCCGCGGAAAGTTACAAAAAAATGCCCGACCCGTGAAAAATTTTGTATTTTTTACATTGATTTTACGGTCTTTTCACGGATGACGCCGGTATCTTCAGTTTACGCTTGACATGGCTGGATAGTACCCCTATTTTATCTAACTAAAGAACGCATACACCCAGGGGCGGAACACTGCAACGAACAAACTAAATACTCACGACTATCAACTAAATATGAGATATGAAAATTGGAACGAAGCAGCGACTGCAAGCAGACGCTGATAACGAGGCGCAGGTGAGAAGAACCTTTAGAAAGGGAGAAAAATGAGTGCACAGATAGAACAGATCCTTGAAGTCATCAACGGGATCAACACTCATCGAAGAGGCAATCTGTCCCTATATGCTATCAGTCGGTCACGGCAAAAGGCAACAAGAGAAGTCGCACTACATCGCAAGATCACGACACAGAGCGTTCTTGACAAACATATCCGAAAGCTTCGTCCTCACATAAAAAACGTAGGAGAGTTTGATGGCTGTCTGCTTTCTTATCTTACAGATGGTTCAACTGAACTACGTGATATACTGCTGAGACATAAAGTGGATGAATTTGACAGTGAAAGGATATTCAATGCTTTTTCGTCTGTGTCACCGAATGCAGTGGATGTTGCAGACCCTCCCGATCGTGTGAAATCAACAACAAATAGGATCATCCGGGATACGAGCGTCGCAAGAAGAGTTAAGGTCATCTATGGGTATCGGTGCCAGTTGTGTGGACAGTACTTGGAGAATCAGCACGGTTGGCATTATGCTGAGGCCCACCACCTGAAACCTCTCGGCCACGGAGGACCAGACACAGACTCAAATGTGCTATGTGTGTGCCCAATTCATCACGTTATCCTTGATTATGGAGGGGTCAGACTTGAAAGTCGTGATTTTACATTGCTTAGACACGATGTCAGTGCTGAATTCATTGACTATCATAATACTAACGTGTTCAAGTATAACATCTCACTGATGCGGACATCTTGAAGAGTGCAGCGAAATAAGAGATACGAATTTGTTTGACGGGAATTAAGGTTTTAAATATGGTGTTTGGTGATGGTCTGGGCTATACTAATTGCACAGGTAGAAACTATGGACAGTGTAAGAAGCCTATTATTATATAGCGATGGAATAAATCACAATAAGGAGAGGATTCATGAAATCGTACGCTAAATGGAAGGAACGCAGTTTTTCAGTAACGAGCCTTCTTTTGGACACCCTAAACCCTCGCCTGCCAATAGCAGATAAGAGTCTCTCCCAAGCCGAGTTGATAGAAGAACTAGTTGTTCACGACGACGTCTACAGCCTTGCCAAATCTATCGCTGAAAAGGGGTATTATCCCGTCGAATCCCTTATTGGCATCCAAGATAATGGAAAGAAATGTATTCTCGAAGGAAATAGGCGTCTGGCAGCCCTCAAGCTTTTGATAAGTCCCGCGGCCGCCCCAGAGACGTACCGAAAAAGATTTAAAGACCTCTCTGATAATATTGATCCGGCAACTATTGGAAAGGTAAAAGTCCTCGTGGCTCCTTCACGGAAGGCTGCAGCACCTATAATCAATAGCAGGCATACGCAACCAGAGATTAAGAGATGGAGTCCAATTCAGCAAGCCAAGTCTTACCAGCAGCAACTGGATAGGGGAGTCACTGTCGAGCAACTTTCTAATGAGTACGCCATGTCAGAAATGAAGGTCAGAGCTTTTCTCCGGTCATATAGCATGTATAATATCGCATGCCATTTGGACCTTCCTCCAGACATTCAAGAGAAAGTTAATGACCCCCGAATCTTTCCTAGTTCGACTTTGGATAGGTTATACGAAAATTTGGAAGTCCAGAAGTTCTTGGGTATCCGATTCGACAATAACAAGGAACTCATCGGTGAGGTCATGCCTGAGGAGTTCAAGAAGGGATACACTAAGATAGTGGAGGATGTGGCCAAAGGAGATGTCCACTCCCGCATTGTGAACAAGACTGAGGATGTACGAAAGTATCTTTCCGGTTTTGGTGATAGGAAACCTCGGCTCACGAAGAAGGGGTCATTCACTGCCACTGACCTCATAGGTGGAACCGTCACTTCCTCTAAAAAAAGTTCAAAGAAGCCTGCCCAGAAGGGCAAGGCAGCGAAACAGCCAGCCGGTCTTATCCCGCGACATATCAAATGCACCGTGCAAAACCAGCGTATCATAGATATTTTCCAAGAGTTGAAAAAACTTAAAGTTGCCCAATTCCCAAACGCGGTGGCCATCATGTTCCGCTCACTGCTCGAAATGAGCGTTGCGTACTATCTTGATCATACAGGGTGTCTCAAAGAGGTCATCGCTAAAGAACGAAGAAGAAGACAAGGCAATCTGCCAAGGAATTGGGCCCCGACTTTGAAACAGATGCTCAAATTCATGGCCAACGAAGACACAATAGAACTCAACCCTCTTGCACTGACAGCACTTAATCAGTTCATATCAGACAGGAACAATCTATTAAACGCTGACACATTGAATTTCTTTGTACACAATGCATTCTGCTGCCCCACAGAACGCGAATTGAGGTCCCTATGGTCAAAGCTTGAAGAAGTCCTAAAGATAACGCTACTTGAACCCAAATCGGACTAAACGAAAAAGTTATGTATGGAATATATTCATAGCCCATTAAGGTACCCTGGTGGGAAATCGCGGCTTTCTGATTTCTTGGCTGCTCTGATCACAACGAACAATTTACAGGATGGCATATATGTTGAGCCATACGCAGGTGGAGCTGGGGCAGCTCTGGCGCTTCTTTTGTCTGAGCGAGTCAGTCACATTTTTATAAATGACATCGATGCGCGAGTGACCGCTTTTTGGACTGCTATACTCAGGCATACGCGCCGATTCCTAAGAAGACTTAACGAAGCGCCTATTACTTTGGAGGAATGGAACAGACAACAAAGGATTTACCTGAAGCCCACAAGGCACTCTCAATTCAAAGTGGGATTTGCTACTTTTTATCTCAACCGGTGCAATCGCTCAGGGATACTGACAAATGCTGGTCCGATAGGAGGAAGAGACCAATCGGGCAGATGGAAGATTGATGCCCGCTTCAACAAGGGCGAGCTAGCGCGTCGTATCGTAAGGATCGCTCTGTATAAAGAAAGAATTGCCGTGTTCAATATGGATGCTATCGACTTCCTCCGCAAAGAGATTGTCAATAGCGGTTTACTGAAGCGGTCTTTAATCTATTTAGATCCACCATACTATATCAAAGGTAAAAGGCTATATTTGAACTACTACCAACATGATGACCACGCACAGTTGGCTAGATTCATAAGGAAGCAAAAAGACATCAAATGGATTTTGTCCTACGATAACGTACCGCAAATTCGTGAACTATACTCAGGAATGGATCAGGTCCCATTCAACTTGAGATACAGCGCACATGTGGCAAAAGTTGGAAGCGAATTGCTCATATATGACAATACAATCACGATATCTGAAGAGCTTAAGAACCTTCTCGTTAGAAAGAGTGATTCATTGCTAGGGGTATAACAAAGAGCGTGCGAACCCGCGCAACAAATTTAGGTGCTAAATATACCAGATCCCTTCTCCCTATCTACTCGGGCACAGGCTGCGACATACAGGGACAAATTTTTTTCAGAAAAAAGTTCGATTTTCATTGAACATTTTAAGCAAGTTTGGTATAATACAAACCGCCATAGAAATGGCAGATATTTAGCGGAGAACCGCAAGTCTTAGTATCAGCAGATACACGCCAAAAATCATCATTCGTGAAAGGTGTATAGTGAATAATCTTGTAGCGAAACGGAAAACCCTTAGGGGAATAACCATGAAATACTCGATACTCAATACGCAATACACAATACGAGACGCTATACGCTATTCCAGATACGAGCTACAAGCTATGAACTACCAACTAAATACGAGCGAGGTGCGCGGATTTGTCTTTACAACTGTAGAGGATTCTTTACAAATCGACCCTTTTTTAACAAACAAAGCCAATTTCCGAAAAAGTCAAGTGAACGTAACCTCTTTCTATACAAAGGCTTATGAAAATAAATCCAATTGGACACTTGGTGAAAACAAACCCAAT
>JAUVYZ010000143.1 GCA_030602845.1 Phycisphaerae bacterium
TTGCTAATTCGGTTTTGTGGAGTGTTAAGATAGGTAGGATTTTATGAAAAAATCAATCAAAAGTGCAGCACCTTGAAACCAAAAATCGAAAAATCTAAAAAATTTTTATCTCCTTTTCTCACATCGAGTTACGAGAATCAGAAATCGAGAATCGACCACTATTTTCGACTCAAACGTGCATGTTCACCCAATAGTAGAGAGACAGTACAATTTGAAATTTGAGATTTGAAATTTGAAATTCACGTCGCCAATGAACCATTTAACCAATCACCAATAACCAATTACCCAGTTAACCAATGAATAAATTACCCAATTTACCAACTTATACCCTTGTGCCGTGCATCTTGGGTCTTGAGTCTTGCATCTTGCGTCTTGCTTCCTCTACAACTGTAGAGAAGGCTCTACAAATCAGCCCTTTTTTAACAAACAAAGCCAATTTCCGAAAAAGTCAAGTGAATGTAAATCCTTATAATACAACGGATTATGAAAATAAATCCAATTGGACACTTGGTGAAAGCAAACCCAATCAAACCCAATTTAAGCCAATTAAAGCCAATTTCAAACCCAAACAAACCCAATTTAAGCCAATTTCAATGCCAATCAAACCCAATCAAACCCAATCTCGGAACAACTCTAATCGGTATTTCGCAGGCCGGGGCTCAGGATGGCATGGGGGATTTACGATTGACGATTGCCAATCCGGATTCTTCGCTGCGGTGAATTTATTCGACTATTTATCTGCAAGCCAATCACCGACAAATACAGCGAGGTCGTTTGCATCAATAAAAGAATCGTTAGGGTCTGATATATCACAGTCAGAATTCCAATTGTCATCACCCGGAGCACTTAGCCAGGCGGAGGCCAAAAAGCTAAAGTCGCGGAAATCGACGTGGCAGTTTTCATCCAGATCGGCTTTGAATATTCTGGGGAAATAATTGATGGGGGAGTACGTGCCTTCGCTGGTCGTCATATATCCGCACGCAAAACCACTTACAAAACAGACGGCCTCGCCGAGAGTTTCGGAGCCGGTAAGCAACTGCACAGGGCATTCGGTCTGACCGAAGGCCTCCCAGAGATTTGCATCAGCGGGTCTTTGCCAGATTGAGCCGTTGTTGTAGCTGCGAACGATTACTTCTGAACCATCCGGCGAGATGTCGCCCGCAGTCACCCAGTCCCAGTACGTCAAGGTCTGCCAGGGAAGCTCGCACTTATATTCCATAATTGTTGTCTGGGTTGTCGATTGCGGATATGGTGCGCGATATAGTCTTGGAGGTTCGTCGCGTTTTGAGATGATATAAATATCCCTTGTAAGAGGGTCGACCATCAGGGTTTCGGCGTCGCGCGCTCCATCGGGGTACTGGAGTGTTATAGTCTCTACGCCGGTCACTGTAAGCTCAACCGGCGATTGATTGGCATCAACCTGAGGCTCAGGGACCCGATAGACCATAATAGATGAATGGACGCCGTCGTTGTCTCCTATTTCACCAACGTAAATGTAATTGAGACCGCCGACCGGCCCGGGGCCAACAGCTATGTCTTCCCAGTCCCTGTTTGAGGCGCCGAAGAGATTGTATATGCCCAGATGTGTGCCGTCGATATTCATTGCGAAAAGTCTGGCAGAACCGCCCTTGTCGTTATGGGTCCACAATACATACGGATTTTTGCGGCTGGCGGCGAGCCCGGAAGCTTCATCTATATCACCGGACTGAATCGTTCCCGTCGAGAAGCCGGGGGCAAATTGCGGGCACTGCGCAAATAGAAAACTGCCTGACACAAGGCAGCAAATAGCGGCTGTGAGCAGCATTACTTTTTGAAATGTTTGGATAAATGGGGTCATATGGTTATATTATAACGTAAATGGGGGACAAAAACAAGGAGAAAAACCGTTTAATCAGCATTTATATGTGCGCAGAAAAAACCCAAAACGAACATCGAATATCGAGTACGGATTACCAAGTAAGACAATACAATTTCTATTTTCTCAGCGGTCTCTGCGGCCTCTGCGGTTAATGAGAAGTGTAGGTTAAGGCGAAGCGGCAAAAATCTCCTGCCGGGTCAGCTTCTCAAGGTCAACATCGCTGTCGAAGCTGAGCTTGTCCGCAAAAGGCAGACGCTGCGGGACTACATACACCTGCGTTGTGAACTTGTAAGGAATTTCTCCGCCGCTATCATAAATCAGCTCGACGAAAAACGCCGTCCAGCCCTCTTTCGGCTCTTCTACTTTAGCGACGTACGTGCCTTTAGCCTTCTCAGTCAGGGTGGAGCTTTTCCAGACACGGCCGATGGTCTCAAGGCGAAAATCGCGTGCCTTTGGATTGGTTGCCCGCCAGAGATTCACCTCTCTTAGCTTCCCCCTGATATTCTCGACGATTACGGTGCTGTCTTTAATCTCCCACGTGAATTTCGGCCGAGCAGAACCCGCCAGCACGGACTTATAGAAGACAGTCAAACTGGCAAAAGCGCCCAGGTTTAGCCCGTGGTCGGTATTGGGCAGGTAGCAAAGGTATTTTTCGCCCGGCAGGTCGTGAAAATAAAACTGCGCTGAATCCGGCAGAAAGAACTGGTCGCCGGTCGAGTTCATCAGATACTTGGGCATTGTAAGCCGATTGCGATACTCGTATGGGTCCACAACTTTCAGCAATGCCTGCCCTTCCGGCGTATCCATCCTTTGAAAAACATTCATTTTCACGTAATCCTGTATGACCGGGGAATAGAAGCCATAGGCGCTGAGATGGTGCTTCATCGACTCATCCATATTCAGCACGTCGATGACGAGCGGCATAATCGCGATGACCCTTTTATCTACTGCGGCGGTCAGCCACGTAGTCCAGCCGCGCTTCGACGCTCCGGAAACCACAAATTTCTTAATATTGAGTTTTCCCTCGGATTCAGATTTTAGATGGCTTTGTATTGTGTCCATAGCCCGCACGGCACTTTTGACCATTGGCAGCAGCAGAGGCCAGGTCTCGTCGCCGGTGTTTATGCACTTATCAAGGGTATAAGCAATAATCGCATCTTCATATCGAGGGCGGCCTCCATCGGGAAATTTCAAGGGCTGGTTCGGCACCATTCGCAGTTCCGCGACGACCGTATTCGTGCTCATCGCCAGCATACCCAGCATCATATCTGGGGAAGTTGGGGCCGAGCCGCCGTTACTGCCGCCGGTTATCAACAGCAGTGCTTTATTGCCGCCGGCCTTGTCGGGTTTAATTATTGTCAACCAATGCTGCCACAGGGTTCTGTCCACCTCGGTTTTGCTGCGCCAGGACTGTGAAGTCATATCCAGAACGTAGGCGGTCCAGCCCTTGCCTTTGACGGTGTTGGCAAGACTATAACGATAGCTGGCATCCGGTGCCGCTACATAGTCGTCCAGTGCCGTGGCGAAAGCGAGCTGTGCAGTGATAAGAACCAGCACAGCCAAAGCCACCAGATAATTTTTTGATTTCATAGCTTACCCTTTCCTTGCTTTAGCGTGACCCACCCGGCTGGAGTTGTTCCGAGATTGGGTTTGTTTGGGTTCGTATCTCGTATCTCGTATTGCGTATTGCGTATCGCGCTGGGGGATTGGGTTTGTTTGGGTTTGAAATTGGCTTTAATTGGCTTAAATTGGGTTTGATTGGGTTTGTTTTCACCAAGTGTCCAATTGGATTTATTTTCATAAACCACTGTATGAATAGACTTTACATTCACTTGACTTTTTCGGAAATTGGCTTTGTTTATTAAAAAAGGGCTGATTTGTAGAGCCTTCTCTACAGTTGTAGAGGGTGCCTTATAGGCACGTAAATAACTGGATTCTTGATACTCGTTAGTAGTTACATGGTTCATTGGTTATTGGTTATTGACGATTGATGATTTATTGTGATCCTAATCCATTAGTTTAATGCGTATTATACCAAATTTCGAGTTAGATTTCAAGTAGATTTTAAAAAATCTCCGAGACTCGGTACTGGATACGAGAGACAAAAGACTACAGACTCAAGACACAAGACGGAGGGTGGGGGGTGTCGATTTTTTCGTCAGTTAGATTGTTTGAGATCCTTTATGTGCTCGGCCGCGGCGGACCATAGGTGGAGTGCCGATGACCGAGAAAAGGTGAATATCGAATATCGAACAAGGAATTTTGAATGATGAACTGCGGAGGGCGGAGATGGCAGATGGGATGCGTACCTGGTATAAATCCTAAATACTAAGCACTAAATCTCAGACAAGCACGAATTCCCAAAATTTGAAATTCAAAACGAGTTGACAGACTACAATCCGAATTAGGGCGACCTTTTTGCTGTCATGGTGAGCGGAGCGCAGCGGAGTCGAGGGATCTATTAAAATATCCCGGCCTCCAGCCGCTTCCCCGCAACACGTGTTCTCTCAAGCGTGCCGTCTATATAGTCCAGCTTGGCAAAGACGTGCTTGGCGTCGTAAACAAACGTATTCGGGTCATCTGCCGAGCTCTCGGACAGCGAAAACGGAGCGGCAAAGAGCATAAGACTAAAAGAAAGGGCTGTAAGTTTTATTCTTACAGCCCAATCAACACATCCGTTTTTATTTAAATCAGTGTGATATTTCAGTTATTGGGTACCTTGGAGCCACTGACCGGCCACTTCGGCAAAGTCCATAAAATCAACAAGGCAATCGCCTGTCAGGTCCGCGCTGGGACATAAAACCTTACCAAACATATACGCCGACCCGGAATCGGTCCCGTTGTCGTCATCGTAACGAGCCCCGACGACAGCATTATCGCCGCTGATTGAAACCGAAAACCCAAACCGGTCCCCGGCAGCGCCATCAGAGGCGACCCATTTGGCCTGCTCGCTCCAGCTCGTACCGTCGCGCTCGAATATATACGCCGAGCCGGAATAACTTCCGTTGTCGTCATCGCCATAAGCGCCCACGATGGCGTAAGTGCCGCTTACAGAAACCGACCCTCCGAAGTAGTCGTAGCCAGCACCATCGGCGGCAGTCAGTTTGGCCTGCTGGGGCCAGCTCGTACCGCTGCGCTCGAATATGTACGCCGAGCCGGAATAGCTTCCATTGTCGCCATCGCCATAAGCTCCGACGACGGCGTAATCGCCGCTGACAGAACCCGAACAGCCAAGGTAGTCGTAGGCAGCACCATCGAAGGCGAGCAATTTGGCCTGCTGGCTCCAGCTTGTACCGTTATAGTAAAATATATACGCCGACCCGGAATCGGTCCCGCTGTCGTCATCGAGGTAAGCTCCGACGACGGCGTAATCGCCGCTGATAGAAACCGAATCGCCAAAGCGGTCGCCGACAGCGCCATCGGTGGCGAGCAGCTTGGCCTGCTCGCTCCAGCTTGTACCATCGCGTTTGAATATATACGCCGAGCCGGAATTGCCTCCGTTGTCGTCATCGTAATGGGCTCCGACGACGGCGTAATCGCCGCTGATATAAACCGAACAGCCAAAGCGGTCGTCGGCAGCACCATCCGAGGCGGTCAATTTGGCGACTTGGTCCCAGTTGTTAGGGTAAACATCATTGGGTGTGAATATGTACGCCGAGCCGGAACCGCTTCCGTTGTCGTCATCGCCACTAGCTCCAACGATGGCGTAATCGCCGCTGATAGAAACTGACCAGCCAAAGTAGTCGTAGGCAGCACCATCGGCGGCGGTCAGTTTGGCATTCTCGTCCCACTTAGCGCAGTTTACATCGTTAGGAGTAAACATATACGCCGACCCGGAACTGCTTCCATTGTCGTCATCGAAGTAAGCTCCGACGATGACGTAATCGCCGCTGACAGAAACCGAGTAGCCAAACCAGTCGCTGGCGGCACCATCTGAGGCGACCAATTTGTCCTGTTGGTCTTGTTGGAAGGCGAAGGCGGGCAGCCACACGTTGGCCATTCCGGCAAAGTCTATAAAATCAACAAAGCAATCGCCGGTCAGGTCCGCG
>JAUVYZ010000259.1 GCA_030602845.1 Phycisphaerae bacterium
CAGCGCTGGCCGAGAGCCCGGTTTTGTCGGTCACGGTCAGCATCGCTGTATAAAGTCCCGGCTCTTTGTAGATATGCAGGGGTGCTCTTTGGGACAAGGAGGTTCCGTCTCCGAATGCCCACCGACATTTAAGTTTGGTCGGCGTCGAGAATTGCACTTTGAGTGGTGCTGTACCCTCCATCGGGCTTGCAGATGCCTTTACTTCGGGCCGCATTTTTTCACCGGGTCCGTAAACAGATAAGCGAACGACGTAGGGAACCCTGGGCGGCGTAAAGCTGAACTTGCCGGGCTCGGCATTACCCATAGATGTTATGGTCATATTCCACGTGTCGATACCGTCAACCTTGTACGGTCTTGAACCCGGCAGCTTCAAGGTTGTCGCCGTGGGTTTGGTGTAGTAGATAAAATAAAGCTGCCCGGCCTTGGAGAGGATATAGTTACCTTGTGAAAGTTCGCCGGGCACCATCTCTTCAAACGGGGCTTGCTCCATAATTTTTTTCAGGAATGCTATCCGTGCCGGGCTTTGCCCGCGCAGCACGCCGCCTTTTGACCACCACAGCAGGTCTTTGGGGTGCCGGTAGGTCTCGCCGTGTCCGACGTAACAGCCGGCGATGGTCCCCATCCAGAATCTGTGCACCATTTCCTGAGCGGTAATATTCCCCCAGCCCTTTGGGATGTTCCCTTCATATTTGCATTCATCGTAAATAATTGGTTTCTTGTATTTATTCCGCCATTCTCTTGCTCTTGCAAAGTCCGAGCTCTGGATGCTGGCGTGGATAACCCAGGGCTTGTTATGGTCGTAGAAGCCGCGGCAGTTGTGAATGCCGCGCATACGCTGGTACGGGTCATGCTTTTGAACGATTTGGAAGAAGCGGTCCCAATCCGCCATTGTCTTTGCTTTCATCAAATCGTACTCGTTTGCAAAAGACCACCACACATTGCGATAGGCCGCCAGCTGGGCCACGATGTAACGCAAATAACGGTCGTCGGTCTCGGAGCTCATATTTTTGAAGCCCCAGCGGTCGTAGGGATGGAAAAGGATAATGTCCGCTTCAATCCCCAGGTCGCGCAAATCCCCAACCCGCTGTTCAAAGTGCCGAAAGAATTCAGGATTGAAGCGACTATAGTCCCAGTCTTTCAGCGGTTTGCCCTCAAACGGGTAATACTTCGGTTCGTTCTTGTTGTAAACATAGTCCTTGGGAAAGACGCACATTCGCATCTTATTGAATGGCGCTTTCTTCAGCGTGGCCAGCGTCTGCTCTTCCATCGCAATTCCCTGATGGACCCAGGCGTAGCAGGTCGTGCCGACCTGAAAATAAGGTGTGCTGTCGGCGTATGCCAAGTAGTAGGTTTTGTGCACGCGAACCGGCCCGTGATTGCCCGGCCCGTCATTTTGCCGGACTTTTACACAGGTGAATTTACCTGTCTTTCCGTCGAGTTCTCTGCGGTTACTCTTTGTTACGTATGTCCACTCACCCAGCTCATCCGGCATAAAACGGATACGGTACTCACCATCCCCGTCGTAGAATCCTTCCGGCTTAAAAACACGGCCCTTCTGGCTGAACTCAGCGCTTAACTTAACATCCACAAAAGGATTTCCACCGGAAGGTCCCGTTAGCGACAGCTCAAAAATCCCCCACCGTTCGACCTTGTCGGACGCCGTTTTTTCGCCTCCAGCTACCATCGTGGCTGAAAACAGTATCGCGAATGTGAAAAGTAGGAATCTAATGAATACTTGATTTAAGCGTATTTGAAGTGTCATTTGTCTCTCCTTTCTAAATTTGCGGCCAACCCTTCTCCAGAATCCATCCCTTCTCCGTAGCAGGTACTGCGAAAGACGAAAAATCTGCAGGAAACAACGGTCTATAACTGTTATTTTGTTCTATCCTGCATTACTTTATATTGGCTGGCCGAAATAATCAAGCCAATAATCCTTCTTGTAAATGCGCATTGTGGCGGTTATATTTTTATTCACTTATTTGTAGTAAAGGCTTAAAGGAGACAAAATGAAATCTAAGCTGATAGTTTCCGGCGCCGCCGGTCGGATGGGCGGGCGTATTATTTCGTTGGCTATGGACAACGACCAATTCGATATTATTGCGGCAATCGAAAGACAGGACCATCCCGATATCGGCAAAGATGCCGGCCTTACAGCGGCAGCAGGGCCGATTAGCGTCAAGCTGGACAGTGTTTATCCGTCCGATGCTGATGTGGTAATTGACTTCTCACAACCGGCAGCGGCGGACAAGACCATTGACTACTGCGCAGAAAACGGCGCTGCTCTGGTATTGGGCACTACCGGCCTGATGCCGGGTCAACTGGGAAAAATAAAAGCCGCTTCCGAGAAAATTCCCGCTATATACGCAACTAATATGAGTGTGGGGATGAACGTTTTATTTGCCCTGGTCGGCAAAGTCGCATCGATGCTTGGCGATGACTATGATATAGAGATAGTCGAGCAGCACCATCGCTTCAAAAAAGATGCTCCCAGCGGCAGTGCCCTGACACTGGCTGAAAACATTTGCAAAGCAACCGGCAGGAAGTTTCCGGATTCTCTTGTCTGTGGCAGAAGCGGAAAAGATGCGCTCAGGCAAAAAGGCGCTATCGGCGTACACGCCATTCGGGCCGGCGATATCACCGGCATCCATTCGGTAATCTTTGGCACGCTCGGCGAGAAGCTGACACTGAACCATACCGCCCACAGCAGGGACACTTTCGCACGGGGAGCACTGCGAGCAGCAAAATGGCTCATCGGTAAAAAACCGGCCTTATATACTATGAGCGACGTCCTGGGAATTAAATAACACCGAATGATAATAGTAGTATTGCTCTGTTGAAAGGCCTCCGTGTCATTCTGAGCGCAGCGAAGAATCTCGCTGTTTCCGGGCGATAAAGAGATTCTTCACTTCGCTGCGCTCCGTTCAGAATGACAATCAGCGTATGTTTTCAACAGAGCATA
>JAUVYZ010000014.1 GCA_030602845.1 Phycisphaerae bacterium
TAACGCTTTGCAGAAAACTATTATCTTCTTCCCATATACTCCGGCTCCGATGGGCTACTGCTGTGATAGGGTCAATCGCAATTATTCGACAGCCCGCCTTTGCCCTGGCTTTTACCCATTCAGTTATTTGCTCAAGCGTCGGCTGCGTATCGGGTATCGCATAGATACAACGCCCGAAGCTCTCTAAACCCTGCTCGTGCTTTGTAAATATAGCTCGTGCCTGCTCTGGATTGTCCCTTGTCCAGTCAGGGTCGGTGATGTCTGAAGTCTTAGACTTTTGTGCCAGGCATCGGGTTAAGTGAAAACTCCTATCTTCTTCAAGCTCGAAAATCGCCGTCTTGACTCCGGCCTCGTGCCAATACATTCCGGCTTGTAAAAGCATAAAAGACTTTGACGCCCCGATACTCCCGCACACAATAGTAACCGTCCCCGGCAGCAGGGCTTTTGTGAGTCCGCCGATACACGACCACGGCCACTTCACGGCAACGCGGCGTCCGGCGATAGTGTCCTCAATCAATTCGCTAACACCGCAAGCTATACCTTTGGGCCTTGCCAAGTTCAAGGCCTCAACGATTGCCGCCGATATGTCCGCTTTGTCGGTATGCAGAATTTTCAGTTGCTCGATAAAATCGACAGCATCCTCTTTTTCCCGCAGGTCAAGGTCTGCCGGTTCGAGCAGGGCAATTCGGGGTTGTGGTTCGAGGCTTTGCAGTATTGTCTCAATTTGTGCTACGTGCGCCCGGCCCTGTTGGTCATTGTCAGGCCATAAAATAGCGTTTTTGCCTGCAAGCGGTGTCCAATCAGCATATCGGCCTTTTAACGCACCACCGGGGCTTGTACAGGCTACAACGCCGTATGTATGCAGGGCGTGGCAGATTCCTTCCCCCTCGACAACAACGACCGTATCGGCGTTTTTTATCCGGCCCCGGTTATACAGGGGCCACGGTTTAGCCGGGGCTTGCATAACAAAGCCCCCTGATACCGGCCTTGCCTGTCTGAAGGTCTTACCATCCGGCGTCATCAGCCGCAGCACCAGTAAATCAGTCAAGCCTGTTTTTGGTTGTGTATATTTATAAACGTCCTCGACCGGATACGGCATCGCTGCCTTGAGTGCCTCAATATCAGGATAGACCTTTGGTGGTTGCGGCTGTGGATTGCCCCTGAGCCGTTTGAAAACCTCTGCTATGTCCAAACCATCCAGCTTTGCGATAACGTCAAGTATCGAGCCGTTGAACTGGCACTTATGGCACTTGTATCGGAATCCTTCGCCGTCCGACTCGTATATCCCCGCCGATGGATGCTTATCGCCACAGAACGGACAGGCTACAGTCTTGCCCCGTACCGTAGCTCCGGCCTCCTTCAGGACGGCTACCAAGTCGCCTCTGTTGCGTTTCAACTCTGCCGCCGTTCGGCCTGTGAATTTATCCGTTATCACGTTGCACCTCCGCCATAAGTTCCTCGGCTTCCTGCTCGGTTACTTCACGACTGCTGAATTCCGGCTCGGCAGTAATCTCGTCCATCCATCGCCCATTGCTCAGCCAGTTTGAAGGCTTGGGAATGTACCTGCCGTTTTCCTTACGCCACGAAGCCTGCGCTTTGTGCTTTTCTAAGGCTGCCATAATCCTATCGAAAAGCCCGTGGCCGGGTTTAAGTTTTTGCCAGGACTTCAACGCCTCTATCCGGGCAACTTTTTTCGGGTACGCCTGCCAGAATATCTCAAAGGGTTCCTGTGGGTTTTGTGTTATAGTTTCGGGAAAAGATTTATCAACACACACAGGTCTTTCTTTATCTTTATCTGCCTCTGCTTCTGCTTGGGCTGATTGTGGCTTACTTTGGCTTACTTTCTGCTTACCCCTAAATCGTCTTTGAGCTTCACGGTTTTGTTTTCTTCGTATCTCTGGGTCTCTTTTTTGGCGATATTTAGTATAGTTAGCGATTAACCAACCACCCTCGCACTCTAACAACCTACGACCATCATATTCCTTTGACCTGCTATAAGGGTCGGGTTTAGTCAGAGCTTTTATGCTCTTTTCGGCATCTTTTAAGCTCATTCTGGCCATTGCTGCCATCCCCGGTATTGTTCCTGTTACAAACCCATTTGCATCGGCAGACGCCAGCATCGTAATCCACATAATTCTCGTGTGGTCATCTTCCGACCAAATACTGGAAGGGATTATGCTATAAAACAGTTTTGTGAACGCTTCTGTCATTTTTCCCTTTTGTTTTTTTGGATTCGTTTTTCGATATCCCGTAAAACCGCTGGAAACAACGTTCCGAGCCGTACAGGCTCACTTTTTCGCTCTTTTTCCGGCTTCAGTTTCACGCGATAGGTAACTGATTCACGCGATAGGTTTTTACTCATTTTAATTCTCTCTGAATGTTATAAACTTGCAGCAAGCAGTGGAATATCTGCCAGTTCTTGTCGAGCGCAGCATCGGATGGTATTAGTTCCTGAAAACTCTCTGTTTCACAACGTGGGATGTTCAGCAATCGCACCCTCTCGACCGAATGTCCAGCCTCTTGTAGTAACTGGCGATACGCGGCGACCTGTATAATAAATTCCGGCCATATAGCAGAGCCGGTCTTCAGGTCGATAAGCTCCAGAACGCCATCGACCTTGCCGTAAATATCCGGCGTGCCGCCAAACTCAAACTTCTCGCTCGACAAGGGCTGCTCAATAAGAATCAGCTCTATCTTATGTCCCCACGCCGAATAGCTCGCTACGCAATTTTTGGCCTGCTGAATCTGGTTCTCAGAATAATCGGCTGTCCCCGTTACCATACCCCGCAAGCCGTCAGTTATAAAGCTGTGAGCTAATGTCCCGATGTCGGCTTTGTCGTCAACGTAACGGGCCGAATCGATACCATCCATACCGAGGTTGTTCGCCCATTTTATCAGTGCCGGCTTTGCCAGTAGTCCGACTATTGTCGTTGCTCCCGGCACAATAGTCCCGTCATCTAATCTGTATCGTGTATGGGCTTTAGTCTTCATTTTTCTATCTTTTGAGTAAAATTCGCATTTACGCACAAAACCGGCTTCACTGCTTTGCGCCTGCTGGCCAAACTCGAAGCGACCCGACCCAAAGTACCCTGAAAATCAAACTCAATTTCCATAGTGTTCCACAAAATAGTTAAGCCTCTCTTTGTGCGATTCCTGCTCGTCAATCCTGACCTGCCGCTTATCGTGGTCGGTGTACTTGCCAACGGCACCCTCAATCAAATTGGCAATCACTTTCGGGTCGAGGGCATCCAGCTCCCACGACTTATCACCATACTCAGCTATGTAATTAACCGCCCTGGTATCTGTTAGCTTTGCGAAGTTCGGCGGTGGGTTGTATTGCTCGACCTGACTCATATTAAGAGCGATTCGTTCAACTTTTGTCTGCACATCAAACCCCGACAACCTGTTTCCGATGTCGTAGGTCATATCAAAACCGGATGGGTCGTGGTCGCCTAAGTGAAGCACGACTGTTTTTTTGTCGGCGCCCTCCGCTTCATTGAAACGCCCTGCCGCCTGCCACATAGCAGACAAGCTAAAATATCCCCGACAGGCAAGATATAGCACGTCAAGCTCTCGGCATATCGGCTCGATAACGCCAATCAGCGCTTCCTTCTCAATCCAGACTTCGACATAGGTGTCCTGGTCGGCGCGAGTATCAAGGCGGAAGGTTTCCGCTGCCGTAGCCAAAATATCCTTCGGGCTTTCAAAGTGGCTGTGGCTATTGGTTGTCCGGGTTCTGTCGATAATCGCATTCCAGTCAATCAGTCCCGCCAGACGTGCGTTGCCGACAATTTTGCCCAGACTTTCATAATCCTGCTTCGTGTTGTGCAGAAGCCCCCTTGCTACAAACTGATAATAAAGCTGCCGAAGCGTCAAGCCGCCGCCGTATTCGGCGATGATACTGTTTGCTTTCTCGATAATCGCAAGTGTCTTTTTCCGAAAGTGAGTGTTGCCTCTATTTGACATCTTGTTGCCCATACCGCCGAGAAACATATCAAGAATATCACCGCCACCGAGTCTCATTATTTTCTCGGCTGCTTCTTCAGGGTTGTCTGTCATTACTGTTTTTAGGAACGAATCAAACATTCGGCATCTCCGGGTAAAACGTTTTTCTAAACCGACTCTCCAATTCATCGACTCGTTTGTCGAACAAGTGCATAGTCTCAGGCGTGGACTCCTGGTACTCACCCTCATCAATTAGCGAATACCAATGGTCGCTAATGTCCTCTTGATACTCCGCCCAAAGCGGATGTTGGATTCTGGCTACCTGCTCATCTGTCATTGTTTTTCGCTTTCAAAAGCTCAGCCCACGCAACGCTGTCGCGGGCAGGACATCCGTTGTCGGTCCAGAGCTTCAGCAAATTGTAAGAATATAATTTTTTACTGTGCAACTTCACCGCTTGCGGCGTTTGCCCTGCGGCTGCCAGCTCATACCATAAAGACAGACCGCACCCACAGAGGTGGGCCGCACTTTTTGCGTTGACCAAAAGCGGAGTAAGTTGAGGCTCAACTTGTTTCATAGTCGTTCCGCCAATATCGTTTTTCGGCGGTACTGATGATGCTTTGCTCGTGGCATCCTTACCCGGACACGAGACAGGCTTTGTTTGATTAAGCTGACCTGCCGCCAAGTAAATAGCCGGACACCACCACGTTTCGCATAGGGTGCAATTTCATTTTTCCGAATTACGTAAGATATACGCCCTGGTGTTGTGTCGTAAAACCGAGCTAACTGCCTGATTGTGAGTAATTCGCGCTTCATATACTCGTATAGAGAATCGCTCTGTTTTGTGGAGTTGTTGGTAAGGGGGAAATGTGTAACTATTGCAGGGGCAAGGAATTAAAATTTTTCAAAAATCTTTGAAAAATCTCTTTTTTCGCTTTTCAGTCGCTTTTTAGTCGCTCTTAGTTTATCACTGGTTTAGACTGGTTTGACTTAGTTCGGTGAATTCCTATCTGTCCGGTGCCCTTTATCACCACGTTCGGGTCAAGGGCGTAACATCCCCCCGAACAGATAATCATCTGTCCCGTTGCGGTTTTACCAATTTTCCTTCTGAGCATATCACGGGCATTTTTCCAGTTGATTCTCCCGTCCTCACGTGGTGTAGCTTTATGTTGCTGCTTGTCCTCAACTAAAATCTTGATAAACATCCAGACTTTGTCGCTTGTGATAGGATGTTGTCTTGTTCCCACTGTAACGATATGCGTGGCAAGGTTTATTTCGATATAAACCACTTCCTTGTTTTTTCCGCCGCCGCTATCTGTTTTGGCTGGTGTCTCTTTCGTTCGCTTTAACAGTTCAGCACAAGCCAAAGCTGATTGAAGAAAAACATTGTCCATTATCGAAATGAAACTCTCGCCCGGTTGGGCTTCTCGTGATTCTGGTTCGTTGCCGGTCAATAAGGTTTTGCCGCCGGGGATAATAGTTGTCCACTCCGGGCGTGGATTCAGTCGATGCAGCGCCAAAACCCAGTATTCTGCCTCGCCCTCTACCCATAGCCCTTTGAGTTCCGGCATCTTAGGGGCTATGTCAATAAGCAGCTTTCCGGCCTCGTCTGCCACTGAGCAAAATACATCGTAAGCCGCCAGTACATTCCACTTTTGTAAAATAGACCTTTCAAGCCAGTGGGATGTTGGATAGCCTTGCTCTTCAGGTTCGCGCGGCTTATCTGCCATCCAAACATAAAGGCAGTCTGGGCTGTCCCATATATTTCCCGAAGAAAGTATCGGGTCGAAGCCTTCTTTTGACTGCTGTGAGATTGTGTGCATCATCCCCGGAAACTCTTTAGCTGCGGCGTTGAATTGGTCTTGTAAAATTTCTAACTGGTTCATTTTACGCCTGCACTTTCTATTGGGTCAGTCCAGGCGGAAACGTGAAAGGCAGGCGTGCCTCGAAAACGCCCCGCCGGACTGCCCCGAAACTTATTAACGTATTATTTTCTTTTTCTCAACATCACCGCACCGAGGCCGAGCAGCAATAGCGTTGCCGGTTCGGGGATAAGCGTTAAAGAAGCATAATCATGAATTTCAAGACGGCTGTTAAATGCACTACCATCAACAAATGTGCCAGTTAATGTACCATACATTACGCCACCCCATCCGGTAATCGTTCCGTTAACTGGCCGTCCATCAATCATAAAATCACTGCCATAAAATGTAATAACCGAAAAATCTACCAAACGTATTACACCTTCTATAGCACCGCCAGAAATATCTGCTTGGCTATTCCGTCGTGTTCTCAACCCACCCAATCCTATAACACCACCAGAAATATCACCTTGGCTATTACTATAAAATTCAACAGTAGCAAGCCGTCCATCAAGCACATTTAAAAAACTGTCATCGTGAACTTCAAAACAGCGACTTATGTTTCCTCCAGCCACAACATTGACAGTAGTTGGTTCATCCCAGAAATTATTGCAAACAAAAACTCGTTCATCAACAATTGAATAGTCAATCGTATGCACTAAACCATCATTGAATAAAACTGCTTCAGCTTTTGTTAAAACAAAACAACAAATCAAACAAATTGTTACAATTACCTTTCTCATCTTACGCTCCTTTCAAAAAAGTTAACATTCTGCAGCGCACCAAAAAGGGCACCGCTACACTACTGCACCATCTTAACGATTGCCTGTCTGAATTCAACTGATAACTCCGGCCAACGCTCCACAATCAGCCTCAAATTGGGGTCAATTTCTGAATCTAAAAACAAGCTGAGAGCAAGATTTTTGTCGCTGTTGGGATTATCGCCGTTTTTGGCGTTGTTTCGGGGTTTTTCGCACTTGAGAAGCAGACTGCCAATGTGCTGATTGTAACGGGCATCGACCACCCCGCTCACAACTGGCGCCAGACCGCCCCCGTATTGGCTGAGATGCTCCATAAGGATACCCGGTTGAAGGTGCGCATGGTGGAAGACCCGCACTTTCTTGATTCATCGGCACTGCACCGCTACGATGTAGTCGTGCTGCACTTTATGGATTGGGAGGTTCCCGCTCCGGGGCCGGCGGCGCGGGCGAACCTCAATCGCGTTATCGCAAGCGGCAAAGGATTGGTTCTGGTTCACTTTGCGTGCGGGGCGTTTCAGGAGTGGCCCGAGTTCGTTGAGCTGGCAGGGCGCGTGTGGGACCCGAAGCTGCGAGGGCACGACCCTCACGGCAAGTTCACTGTCAAGATTACGGACGCTCAGCACCCGGTTATGAAAGGGATAGGGGAGTTTGAGACGGTCGATGAGCTTTATACGTGTTTAACAGGCCAGACTCCTATCAAGGTTTTGGCGGAGGTGCGTTCGAGAGTTGACGGCAAGGATTATCCGATGGCCTTCGTATTGGACTACGGTAAGGGGCGGGTATTCCACAGCGTGCTCGGTCACGATGTTCAGGCGTTTGCGAGCCCGGATGTAAAGCGGCTCTTTCGCAATGCCTGCGCATGGAGCGCGGGGTTGGAACCTTTGGATTAGACAAGATTGAATAGCACAGAGAAGGATATCGATATGCATAAGAACAGTACAAATTGTACACGGCGCGAGTTTGTGGCAGCAGCTTCTGTGACGCTGGCCGGCGCGGCATTAGGAAGCACTACGACCAAAAGGAAAGACAACACTATGATGAGAATCGGCTTTCATACCGACGCATTCAATTCGTCTTACTGGAATTTCGAGAAATGCCTCGAATGGGCCCAGGCGAACGGTGTCCACTTTATCGAATGCGGGCTGATTGATGGGGTGAGCTGGATTCACGGTCTCGGATATCAACCGCACGTTGCGCTTTACGAAGATCCCCTGTTATTGCGCAGGAAAATGGAGAAGTATGGCGTGCGATTCTCACAGGTGGACGCGGCATTTCCGCTGTCGGGTAAAGACGGGCCGCTGTACGGGGTGCCTTATGTCCTCAAGAGCATCCCCTGGGCGAAGCTGGCCGGCTGTGAGCGGATTGCCACAACCGACGGTCTGCACAAGCCCGAAGGCCTGTCCGATGACCAAGCCATGGACATGATGAAACGCAGCTATGGCCAAATCATTGAGGTTGCCGAAGCCTATGAGATGATCATCAACATCGAGGTGCACGGGTATTTCACGACCAAACCCGACATGATGGCGAAGATACTGGACTTTTGCGACAGCAAGTATCTGCGGATGAACATGGATACCGGTAACACCTACATTGCCGGAGAAGATCCGGTGAGCTTTTGTGACCGGTTCAAGAAGAAGGTCACCCATGTGCATGTCAAGGACGTCAGCAAGTCGCTGGCCGCGGCGGCCCGCGGTGAGCAGACCGGTATCGCAGTGAGCTACTGTGCCATCGGCGACGGCGTCAACGCACAGAACATCAGGAAGATATTGACCATCCTGCGGAATATTGGATTTGACGGCGTACTCAGCATGGAGTGCGAGGGCGCCGGTGGTCCCATGATAGAGAAATCACTCGCCTGGCTTCGCCGAACGCTTGCGGAGTTGAATATTTCAGTTGAATAATGAAACGGAGTGCTGATAGACTAACGCATCGGTGAGGGTGGTGGATGCCGCCTTCCGAGATGATTGATAATGATAACACTATTTGAGTATAAGGAGAAAGTGTAATGAAAGTCGGATTTAATATGTTGTTGTGGACCACGCACATCACCGAAGAGCACTTGCCCCTGCTGGAGACGCTCAAGAAGGTCGGCTACGACGGTATCGAGGTACCCTTATTCGAGGGGGATACTGCGCACTTTGAAAAGGTCGGTAAGGCAATCAAGAATAGCGGCCTGACCTGCACATCCGTAACGGTCATCCCGGATGAGGAGCGCAACCCCATCAGTACTGATGCGAAGCACCGTAAAGCAGCAGTGGAGTATCTCAAATGGGCAATAGACTGCTCGGCGGCGCTGGGCAGCGCCGTGCTGTGCGGGCCGTTCTATCAGCCGCTGGGCGTTTTCACCGGCCAGGGCCCCACCGAACAGGAAAAGCAATATGCCGTCGAGGTGCACCGCCAGGCCGCCAAGATTGCTGCTGCGGCTAACGTTACCCTGGCAGTGGAATATCTCAACCGCTTCGAATGCTATTTTCTTAACACTATGGCTGACGCAGCCGACTACGTTCAGCGCGTCAACCGCCCCAGCCTCGGCGTCCTGTTTGACACCTTCCACGCCAACATCGAAGAGAAAGACCCGGTCGGCTGCATCGGTCAGCACATCGGTATTATCAAACACGTGCACATCAGCGAGAACGACCGCGGCACGCCGGGTAAGGGCCACATCGATTGGCCCGGCACGTTCAGGGCGCTGCGGTCGGGCGGCTACGACGAATGGCTGGTGATTGAAGCGTTCGGACGGGCGCTGCCGGACCTAGCCGCCGCCACCCGCGTCTGGCGCGATTTCTTTCTCAGCAGCGAAAAGGTCTATACTGAGGGTCTGAAGTTCGTCAAACAGCAGTGGGAAGCCGCGGGCTAAACACACGGCTTGACGACATTTTTATATCATTTATTACGGAGGATTTATTATGCGTACAATTTACTTGCAACTCGTTGGACTCGTGTTGCTCGGTCTGGTGGGTTCTGTCACAAGTGCTGCTGTCGCCGAGGAGGCCGGCTTTAAGGCCATTTTCGACGGCAAGACCCTCGATGGCTGGAAGGCGCCGGATATGAGCTACTGGTCGGTGGATGATGGGGCGATTACCGGTCGCTCTACGCGGCAGCATCCGGTCAAGTCGAATCAGTTCCTCGTCTGGCAATTGGGTGAGCTGGACGACTTTGAACTGAAGCTCAAGTACCGCATCAGCGGAACCCCGTCGGCAAACTCCGGCATCCAGGTCCGCAGCCGGGTTGGAAAGGATGGCCATGTTGCCGGCTATCAGGCAGACATCGACCTGGGCGGTCGATGGGCCGGGGCACTCTACGACGAGGGCGGCCGCGGGATGCTCGCGGCGCGCGGTCAGAAAACCATCATCGGCCCGGACGGCAAGATGACCAGCACGTCGACGGGGGACTTGGAAAGCCTGATGGCCAACATAAATAAGGACGGCTGGAACGACTATCACATCATCGCCCGCGGCAGCCGGATTGTTCTTAAAATTAACGGCAAGGTCACGGCAGAGGTGATCGACAACGACAAGAAAAACAGGGACCTGTCGGGCGTGCTGGCGTTTCAGTTGCACACCGGGCCGCCGATGACGGCCCAGTTCAAAGATATTCAACTCAAGAGGTTGAAGATGCACGAGAGGAAGAAGGTCGTTCTGGTTGCTGGCCCACGCAGCCACGGTTACGGTGCCCACGAGCACAACGCCGGGTGGCTGCTGCTGGCAAAACTGCTGAACGAGAATATGCCCAACATCCATGCGGCAGTGTACCGCAACGGCTGGCCCAAAGACCCGACCGCCTTCGACAACGCCGATGCAATTGCGATATACTGTGACGGCGGCGGCGGGCACGTGGTTATGCGGCACCTTGAGGAAACGGACAAGCTGGCGAAAAAGGGTGTGGGCATAGCCTGTTTTCACTATGGAGTCGAAGTGCCCAAGGGCAAGCCCGGCCACTACCTCCTTAACTGGATAGGCGGGTACTTTGAGACCTTCTGGTCGGTCAACCCGCACTGGGAAGCCGAATTTAAGAAACTGCCGAAGCACCCCATCACCCGCGGCGTCAAGCCCTTCTCGATGAATGACGAGTGGTACTACCATATGCGCTTCGTCAAGGATATGAAGAACGTAACGCCGATACTCACAGCTATTCCACCTGACAGCACACGCAAAAGAGGCGATAGTGCCCACGGCGGCAATCCGCATGTCCGCGCGCGGATGGGAGTGCCGGAGCACGTGGCGTGGGCGTACGAGTCCGCCACCGGCGGAGGCGGCGGACGCGGCTTCGGATTCACCGGCGGGCACTGGCACTGGAGCTGGGCCAGCAATGACTTTCGCAAACTCGTGCTAAACTCGCTGGTGTGGATTACTGGTGTCGAGGTGCCGCCCAACGGCGTGCCGTCGAAAACCCCGTCCATTGAGGAGCTGGAAGCGAACCAGGACTATCCAAAGCCGGGCAGTTGGAGGCGAGAACGGATTCAACAGATGCTCGAGCAGTGGAACAAGGATTAAACGCAGAGACCGCTGAGAAAAACAAGAATAAAAGAAAGAGAAAATGGATTCCTGCTCCGTCTAAAGCCGGATCTACGATTTCGCAGGAATGACAATATTAAGAATCTCTGCGGGCTCTGCGAACCCAGCCCCTCGGAGGGGCTCTGCGAACTCGGCGGTAAAAAAATGCGGGAATCGAGAATCGATATTATTTATCCTGCTGCGCTTGTGGCTGCGCAAGCAGGTACATCACTGCGGGCAAAAACAACCGGGGCCTATACCGAATCAGTCGGTATAGGCCCCGAATTGGTGCAAAGCATTATGTCATTCCCGCGCAAACGGGAATCTACATAGGCTCGTCTCAATGCCGATTACGGGAACAGCTGCTCATCCAGCCACTTATCCGCCAGAATAGCAAAGTCCTTGAAGTCAATCTTCAGGTCCTCGTACAGGTCAGTCTGCAACGCAAGGCCCAGTATCTCAGACTCCGACAGCCCCACGTTGTAGATGCGGACATCGTCCAGTGTAGCAGTACAACCATCTGCGGTTGCTATTCTTCCAATCTCGAATGGACTGGCTGAATCGGTTACACTTCCAGTGTAACTGGACGGGGTTCCCTCGACTCCGTCTACCCATATCCTCACGTTCGAACCATCATATGTTCCAGCAACGTGGTGCCATTGGTCATCTGCTGTAAAGGATTTGGATGCTGTGCCGAGCTCATAGCCGGCAACGTAGAAGTTGACGGTGTTGTCATTGTGAATCCACAGTGCGTAACCGTCGGCCCAAGTATAATAAGCAGTTTTCCCGGCGATTCCACTCCACGCCTCGAGGGTGTGCCATTTTACCCACACTGCCAAGGTTATCTCTGTCCCGGTTATTTGCAGACTTACATCGTTCGCACAGTCAACATAATCATCGATTCCATCAAAATCGAGCGCATCGCTTCCTATCTTCCCGGCCACCCACTGTGGGCCACCGTAGAGGGTGCCGTGATTGTTATGGGCGGAGCTGTCGCTGGCGTCGCCGTCCAGCTTCCAGTGGCCGACAAGATTGGCGGTGCCGGGAGCTGCTGCCACAGCCAGCCAGTCCGCTGCCATTACCGCAAGCTCTTTATAGTCAACTACGCAATCCTCGACATAATCGACTCTGGCAAAATCGGGTGAACGAAACGAAAGAATGCATCTGGCCGGATACAGCCTTATATCGTCAAAGAAAACCAGTCCTGAACCGCCGGATTTCGGGGCATCGGGGATGCCGAAGCCAATAGTGATTTCCGTGACATTGCTCAGGTTTGTGCTGAATTCTGATAGAGGGATGTTCCACTCATGCCACGATGCTTGCCTTATGTCATTCATATCACCGTCATATACTACCCTAGCATCGTTCACTTTCACATACAGCTGGTCGGTATCAACGGCAGTATTACACGGGTCGCCATAGAACCACAGCGACAATGCCTTGGCGCCGCCTTCGGTCCAATCCTGGCCGATTTCCAGATCATCGGTGCTCGCTGTGGCCTCGGAATATTTGTCTGGCGGGCTATTGTCGTAATAATACGGCATTGACTGGCCGCCCCCGTGCGTAATCACTGTCTCAACATGGGGTGGATCCACGTAGCCTATCATCGAGCCGGTGCCGTTGCCCGGGACGACAGAGGGATTGGTCCAGCCGAGGCCATCTTTCCAGGTATACCATATCCTGCTGCCCGGCTCACCGGGGGTATTGGCCTCTCCGTAGGACTCCATGTCGTCCACGACAAAATATTCCGGTGTCGCAAAGTTCCAGACATCGCCTTGCCACATGTTGGGCTCCTCGGCCAGATTGACCTCATTAACCTTCCAGTAGTAGGTCTGGCCCAAGTCAAGGGATAATGGGCCGTAGCTGGCCCTGCAACCAGCAGCAGAGATGATGTCGGGGGCAATAGTTTCCCCTATCACAGCCTGCTCGTCGGTGCTAAAGTACAGTTTGTGCTCGGCTGCCTCTCTTCCCTGTTTCCAGCTAAGGACTACATCTAAACCATCAATCGCTGTCCCGGATTCCGGGTCGGGCTCTGTGGCAGCCGTCTCTATTGCGTAGAAGCGGACCTCACTTAGACCATAATAGTCCAAATCGGGTATCGGACCTGTATGCCAGTTTTCGTCAGCGGTAATCCTGACGTATTTTGCCGTCACACCCTCGAAATCAATGGTGGTATTGGCAGCGTAATCAGCTGCTCCTTCTCCCTTCGCAAATTCAGGAACGCCACCCAACGTCGGCCAGTTCTCGCCGTCGGTTGAATACTCAATGGTAACATCTTTGAGCCCAGGCCCGACATCGAGATACGCATTATAGTTCCATACCCACATCTCATGCAGTTTATAGACCTTGTCGAACTCATATTGTATCCAGGCCCCTGACGGCGACTCAAGGCCGCTCGTCCACATATCTCTCCATATGTTCGAGTGCAGGTCGCCATCCAGGCCGGAGCCGTCGATGGTATTGTTAGGTCCTGTAGTAGTCCCCAAGTCCGAGCTGGAAGCTGTCGCAGTAATCTTATCGACGGTAATAGGATAAACAGTGAGCTCGGTCGCAAATTGCCAGACGCTGCCTTCATCCCAGTCTGTGGTGCTGTTGGCTTCATCGACCCTCCAGTAGTAAGTCTTGCCGAAATCTAAATAAAGGGTTCCGGTGGGAGGATAGTGGTTGGGGTCCTGGGTGACGCCGCCAACGCCGTCGTTGACATCGTCGAAGTCCTCACTAAAGAAAACCTTGTGCTTGGGTGATAACCCCCCCACAAACAGGCCCGGCGTCCAGCTAAGGTTTACCACCCCCCAGGGGCACAGATCTGTCGCCCCATTTTTTGGGTTTGGATTTCCCGCCATACAAGTGGCGGTTATTGTGGTTTTGCCGGTATTCGTGATGTTATAATCCAACAGAAGCACGCCGGCGCCGCCATAGGCGGTAAGCCAGCCGTCGTCGATATATCCCTCGATGGCAGCGGTAACATCGCCGTCTATTATCAGCGTCCCGGCAGTGATGTCTATCGTGCCAGAACCACCCTGCTGTGCATAGATTAGGCCCGTGGTGGTGATAGTTCCACCATCCAGATGCAGGTGACCTATACCTGTACCACCACCTCCAACCCAGACCGTCGTGATTGTAATAGTGCCGCCGGTCATATTGAGGGTGCCCGTTCCTTTCCAGCCCATGGCGACGAAATTGGCAGTTATGGTGCCACCATTCATGTTAAGTGTCCCTACATTATCCGCACCTCCGCCCACTGCAACCCCAGAGCTTATCGTAAGGGTTCCACTGTCCATTGTCAGGGCGCCGGTGCCACCACCAGTTCCAACCAACCTAACTGTCTTACCCACGGCGTCTCCGCTCGCGATAGTCGGGCCGGGTTCCAGGCTGATCGAGGCCACGTCGTCAGAGGTGGGGAGTCTCTCGAGGTCCCAGTTTCCTGCCGTGAACCAGTCGTTGTCGATGGTACCGGTCCAGTCGATGGCAGTGGCAACTTGAACATCACCGGCCAGGCCCAGCGCCAAAACAAAAGAAATTAGATAAATAAATTTTTTACACATAATAGTCCTCCGTTAAAAAAAGTTAAAATAATAAACAACTGTGCTCTGGCCACACACCAAAACACCGGTTGTTTTTGACAAGCATCAGGAATCTTCACCAACCTCATCTGCGCGTGTCTCAAACAACTTTTAACAAAGCAAGCAACAAAGAATCTTCACCAAACCCTGTG
>JAUVYZ010000035.1 GCA_030602845.1 Phycisphaerae bacterium
GAAAAAGAAAAAATGGTCAGGTCTGCACTACATCGACCTTTTCGCAGGGGCAGGAATCGAAAGACTACAGACATCAAAAGAACTTGATTGGGGCTCACCTCTGATCGCTGCTTATGCCCGTCCCTCATTCGATAGGTTGCACTTATGTGAGAAAAAGAAGCGCAGATACGCAGCCCTGAAGTCAAGAATCACCAAGGTTAGGCCAGATTCACAGCTACTCCAAGGTGATGCCAATAAGAAAGTCCACGACGTTGTCGAAGAAATACCAAAAGGAACCCTCTCGCTTACTTTTCTCGACCCCTTCGGGCTGCATCTTCACTTTGACACTTTAAAGATACTTTCGGAGTTGCGGTCTGACCTCATAATCTTCTTCCCCGATCGTCTCGACGCACTACGAAACTGGGAAAAGAACTACCTCGAGGACCCAAACTCAAATCTTGACCGTTGGATGGGACTGCGCTATGACTGGCGAACTGAGCTAAATAACGCCCCTCAAGGTCGTCACGCTGAAATCCTCCGAGAATTGTACGTTGCGCAGATCAAAACGCTCGGATATGCGCATTTCGAATACCGACGAATAAATGCCAAGGGACACCCGCTCTACATCTTGATATTGTGCTCCCGCTCAGCCCTTGCTGCCAAATTGTGGCGCGGAATCTCACATATAGAACCCGACGGTCAACGAACTCTCAAATTCGAATCTTAGGCTTGTCTCCCCCTAACCCACAATTCCCGGCAAACATTTTCGTCGCTCCCTTCGGCTGCGCTCAGGATGACACATGCTGTTTTTTCGATGAAGTAATCCGCTCTTGGGTGTTTCCGTTCTTCGTGGGATAAAATAGCACAAAACCAGCAAAAATCAAGATGAAAAATGTAAAATTACATTGAAAAAAGCAATATTCGAGAAACGCAAAATAATCCTGTTATCCTGCCTGAAAACCCTCTTGTTGTGAATAAAATCCGCGTAATCTGCGTCTAATAAAAACCGTTTTGAGCCGGCTTCACAAACGGGGTCCGGCTTCGACGGAACCCGCCGACTGAGATTGAGTTTCTGTCAATAACAAATCCTCGATCACCGCGGCCAGTTCCGTCTGGGGCATTTTATAAACCAGATAGGCATGCTTTGAAGGGGGGCCGGGGATCCATTGATTGCTTCCGTCTTTTTGGCCCACACATTTACCCTCCGAGATGGCGGTGAAATAATCGGATAGACCCCGGACCGCGTACAATACGGCAATTAGATCCCAACTTGATCTTTCGGACACCTTGTGCCCCTTAAAGAAATTTCGATAAAACGCCGGCACCGGATTATCCTTCGGTCCCTGGGCCACTAACCGAGCGCCGGTCATCACATCTTTGCCCAAACCCGTGAACATGATCTTACCGGGCCAGTCGCTGATCACCTTGTGTGCGGCCACTCCGTCCATGTGAAAATTATATTCGCCTTCGTTTTTGGGTGAATTTGGCCATCTGCCGCCCATAGAGACCAACTCTTTGACCTTGGCCTTAACCATTTGTCTTCCGGTAAGTGGGCTGTACTGATCCGGTTTGCTGTTGAGCAGGTCGGCCATATTCGTAAGCCACCCCACGACCACGATAGTCACACTTTGGTCGGGCTGGGCCGCCAGAATCTTGCGATACAGGGCAACGGCATCCGGAGCGTCATCACTGGTAGTTAAATCATGGGGGTAGTCGGGGACACTGTCGTGGTACCATTCTTCGGGATTGGGACCAGTCTTCGAAGAGCCAATGGGCATATCCTCCCGACCATAATAGGTATTGATTACATCGATGGCCGGTGCACACCAGCGATTTTGATTAGCGCTCATAGTCGCTAATATTTTAGCCTCGCCCCGATCGGCCAGGATATGAAGTATCGCTAAGGCCCCCGCGTCATCCACATCCGTACCAATATCCGTGTCAAAGATAATTGGAACCGCTTGCCTGGAATCCAGAGGTCCGCCACTCCTGCAGCCAGTAAGCAATATCCCAACTAAACCGACTACAACCACTCTTGAAATTAACCACAAATACCTGGGCCGAATAGTCATAATACGATCTCCTTATTTCACATAATAAGAGTGCAGCGATCACTTTTAAAATATTAATTACATTTCGTAAAGTAATATATGCCGGCTTGATTGAGAACACAAGTAGAACCACACCAGTCAGACTTTCTTCGT
The DNA here is from genome assembly GCA_030602845.1 of Phycisphaerae bacterium. GTDB lineage: Bacteria > Planctomycetota > Phycisphaerae > Sedimentisphaerales > Anaerobacaceae > JAUVYQ01. The sequence continues at coordinate 2,184 of JAUVYZ010000035.1, forward strand.
TTCCAGGTTCCCTGAAGAACAACGCGAATCGGGTCCAAGGGAAGGTCTTTACAATTAAGTTCGATAGTTTTATTGGTCACGCGGATATCGAAACGGACGTTGTGATACAGGATATTATTGACCGCAATTTCGGGGAAGTTTTCCGCCCGTGGGTGTTTCCGTTCTATGATTAGATAAAATAACTAAAAAGAATGCAAAAATCAACCCCATTAGAAAGTTTTTTTCAGAAAAAAATGCCCCTAACAGGCCCAATTTCTAACGGGGTAAACAAAACTGCAAAAATTTTATTTGCAAAAACCGCTTTGTCTTGTATAATCAGTGTTATGAGCAAGAATCACATAATTCGTACTCCATTCACGGGCCTTTTCGGCCTTCTGCTGCTTTTGCGCCGCCTGGCGCAATAATACCTCCACAACAAAATCTTAGTAACCTATTCGTTTTTTTCGCAAAATCGTGGCATTTTAGCGCTGGTTGGGGCATAATTAGCCGCAATTAGCCAAAAATTTATTGACAAGATTTATCCTGTCTGAAATTGGAGAAAAAGCAGATGTCTAAAGAAAAAATCATAATCTTCGACACGACTTTACGTGACGGCGAGCAGGCAGCCGGGACCCGATTGGGAGCAAGAGAGAAGCTGGAAATCGCCCGGCAGTTGGCCCGGCTGAAAGTCGACGTTATAGAGGCAGGCTTCCCCGCCTCCTCACCCGAAGATTTCGAGGCGGTACGGCTGATATCGGAACAGATTCAAGGCCCTGTTGTCTGCGGCTTAACGCGCGCAATCACCAAGGACATTGAGACCTGTCAAAAAGCGCTGGCTAAAGCGAAGCGGTTCCGCATCCATACGGGTATCGGCGTCTCCGAGATTCACATTGCCGGAAAATTCGCAGATGATAAGTACGGCAAGACGCTGGGCGAAAAGCAGGCGACTATCCTGAAAATGGCTGTTGAGGCAGTTAAGCATACTGCGAAATATACCGACGATATCGAATTTTATGCTGAAGATTCCGGGCGAGCCGACCGGAAGTTTCTCTATGAGATTCTCGAGGCCGTTATTGATGCAGGCGCCACTACTGTCAACATCCCCGATACGACGGGCTATTCCATACCCGAACAGTATGGCGCTCTTATCCGTGACATACGGGCCAACGTGCCAAACATTGCCAAGGCGACAATCAGCGTGCACTGCCATGACGATTTGGGAATGGCTGTAGCTAATTCGTTAGCTGGTGTAAAGAACGGTGCACGACAAGTAGAAGGGACTATCAACGGTGTCGGTGAACGAGCCGGTAACGCAGCCATTGAAGAGGTAGTGATGGCTATCCATACGCGCCGCGACTTCTTTGAAGAAGTCCAAACGGGTATCAACACCCGCGAGTTCTATCGAACGAGCCATATGATTGCTGATATGCTGGGAATGCCGGTTCCCGCCAATAAAGCGGTTGTGGGGCGCAATGCTTTTGCCCACAGCTCCGGAATTCACGTGGATGGATTTCTGAAAAAGCGAGAAACGTATGAGATAATGAGGCCTGAGAGTATCGGCCTTGCCGAAAGTCGTGTTGTTCTGACGGCGCGTACGGGGCGTCATGGCCTTCGACATCGCCTCAAAGAGATGGGATATACATTGTCTCAAGAAGAGCTGGACAAAACATATGAGCGATTTTTGGCCGTTGCCGACAAGAAAAAAGAGGTCTTTGACGAGGATATTGCGGCAATAATCAGCGACGAAATACACATCGTTGAGAAGATTTATGAACTGCTGCACCTGCACGTCGTAATTGATACCGACACCGCGCCGAAAGCAAGTGTAAAAATAAGATCCGCCGACAAAACAATACAGGCTGATGCCACCGGTGACGGTCCCGTCGACGCCGCCTATGAAGCGATAAGGGAAGCTACAGGCCAATCACCCAAACTCGAAAGCTACTCAATAAGAGCCGTCACCGGCGGCAAAGAGGCGCTCGGCGAAGCCACGGTCAGAATTACAGAGGACGGCAGAACCTTCATAGGCCGGGGCATCTCGACAGATATAATCGAGGCGAGTGCCCGGGCTTACATCGACGCCATCAACAGAATGGTTTCAGCACAGGAAAAAGGCGAGCAGCCACAAGTAAAACCATAACTGTAACCCAAACACGGAGAGTCAATAGACCTATGAGTATGACCCCGCACCAATTGAGCTTAGGCTCGCGCCTAATTGGTACGGGGCAAGCGATACAGAAGCAATGATACGTGATGGATAGGGATAAATAACTATGGGTATGACCTTAACCGAGAAAATTTTGGCAAAGGCGGCTGACAAAGAAAAAGTCACCCCCGGCCAACTCATCGACGCAAACATTGATATTGTTATGTGCGTCGATGTTACTACGCCGCCGGCGATTTCAATGCTGGCTGAAAAGGGACTGGATAAGGTATTCGACAGGGAAAAAATTGTTGTAACGCCCGACCATTTTCAGCCGGCCAAGGACATCAAAAGCGCCGAGCTTCACAAACGCCTCGATGAGTGGGCAAAACGGCACAAAATAAAATATTACTACAAGCTCGGCAGAGCCGGCGTCTGTCACGCACTGCTGCCCGAACAGGGACACATACGCCCCGGCGAAGTCATCGTCGGGCCTGACTCGCACACCTGCACTTACGGTGCGTTCGCGGCATTCGGTACCGGCGTCGGCTCAACCGATGCGGCCGCCGCAATCGCAACGGGGCAGTTATGGTTCAAGGTCCCGGCCTCGGAGAAAATCGTCCTGAACGGCCCACTCGGCCCCGGCGTTTACAGCAAAGACGTCATCCTGGCCGTAATCGCAAGAATCGGTGTCGATGGCGCACTTTACAAGGCGATGGAATTTGTCGGCCCGGCACTGGCAGAAATGTCGATGGAATCGAGAATGACCATAACAAATATGGCCATCGAAGCCGGAGCAAAAAACGGCATAATTGCCTTCGACGATGTAACAAAGCAATATCTTGACGAGCATCTGAAAGATAAAACCGATTATACCGTGTATGAATCCGATGAGGATGCGGAATATATCGGCGTCGAAGAGTTTGACTGCTCGGCAATCGAGCCGATGGTTGCCCTGCCGCCCCTGCCGAGCGGCGGCGTCCCCGTCACCGATTGTGCCGGCAAAGAAATGGACCAAGTATATATCGGAAGCTGCACGAACGGCCGAATCGAAGACCTGCGAATCGCCGCAAAAATCTTAAGGGGCAAACAAGCTGCCATTCGCACAATAGTCGTGCCTGCGACGCCGACAATCTGGAAACAAGCAAAAGACGAAGGCCTGTTCGATATATTCTATGACGCCGGCTGTGTAATTGCAGCACCAACCTGCGGGGCGTGCCTCGGCGGGTTTATGGGCGTCCTCGCTGCCGGGGAAAAGTGCATCAGTACTACAAACAGAAATTTCGTCGGCCGAATGGGACATCCGAAGAGTGAAGTCTACTTAGCCAGCCCGGCTACCGCCGCGGCAAGTGCCGTCGAAGGTAAATTAACTGATCCGAGAGACCATTTGTAGGAGGTTAATAGTTATGGATGAAAATAAAAAACCGTCTATACTCGTTGCTGTTCTGTTTACTATAGCAACTGTGTGCAGTTTGATGACATTTTTGCTTATGGCTACAGGCGGAACAACAAGTGGAGGGTTAGTGATATTTCAGCTTTTTACGGCAGGACTGTTGACGTTTTGTGCAATCGTAAATTGGGTTTCCTACTTTAAAAGATACGTCAATTTTGAATTTAAAAAACGGCTGAAAGAAGAAAATAAAAAATGACAAGAGGTCCTTATGGCAAAAGCACATGTATATAAAAGGGACCAGTGCCTTTAGGCACATAAATATTACAATTGAGAGATTAAACTTTTACCTGAGGTTATAAAGATGAGTGCAGCACATGTATATAAGCGGGATCATATTAATACGGATGAGATAATACCGGCGAGGTATTTGAATACCGACGATGAAGCTGAGCTGGCAAAGCATTGTCTGGAAGATTTGGACAAAGACTTTGTCAATAAAGTCCAGGCAGGTGATATAATTGTTGCCGGCGAGGACTTCGGCTGCGGCTCCAGTAGAGAGCACGCCGTCTGGGCCATCCGCGGCGCAGGCGTCCAGACAGTAATCGCCAAATCCTTCGCCCGAATCTTCTTTCGCAACGCTATCAATAATGGTTTTTACGTAATCGAATCACATGACGGACTGGAAAAAATCAACGATGGCGATGAGCTGGAGATTGATTACAAAACCGGCTTGATTAAAAACAAGACAGCCGGCGTGGATATCGAGTTTAATCCACTGCCGGATTTTGCTTTGGAGATAATCAATGACGGCGGATTATTAAACCATATAACAAAAAGAACCACGGATTAACGCAGATTTTTCTCAATCGGAAATCAGAAATCGGAAATTGTAAATCCTAAACGCTAAACGCTATACGCTGTTTCTATGTTGACATTATATTTGAAGTAGAGTAACAAAAAGTCCGCCAAATGAGCGGCGGATACATGTTGTATATTATTATGCTGTGCGAGGCAGATAATGAAGAATCTGATGATCATGAGACTGCGGTATCTTCAAGTTGTGCTTCTGTTGGTTGTTGTCGGGTGTGACGGCCCGACATCGGATACAAAGAAGTCCGGAGGTAGACCAGTTACGGACCAGGTGAGCCAAGTCACACTTTCCGGCAGATTGTCTGCCACGGAGTATGCGCCTGGTGAAGACATCGAGATGACTGCCATAGTCAAGAACAATGGGAGCACCCCGGTCACTGTGGAGGAGGGCGGCTTCACAGCTGTCTTTATTGTGGAAGGTGAAGCAAAGACGTTTCTCCAGTCCGTTCGCGCTTCCTATGCATCCGGTGTCAAGACGGTAACGGTCAACCCAGGGCAAGTGTATGAGGAACCGTTTAACATCCATCCAAAGGACTGGGGAAAACAACGTAAGCTGGCTACAGGGCAGTATCGTGTCCGGGTCTGCTACCACAGTCGTGGCAGTTCTTGGCGTCCCGAAGTCAATCGCGGAGCGGATCGCATTGACGAAGGTGTTGTGAGGACGTTGGATTCTGAGGAGGTTATCGTTCGCATCAAGTAATCACATACCACACAATAAGCGGCTGCAGACGGACGCGCTATCGCGCGCCGGTGAGCCCGGACATTGAATTGGCCTCGACTTTGCTGCCACGATTTTCTTGATAAGGCGGTTCCTGGAAAGTATAGTATCGGTAATTGGAAAAAGAGCAGTTTACGTTTTCATGCCCTGTGTTCCGATAAGTTTTGTATGAACGCCTTCTATAGAATTAAGTAGACGTGTTCTCCGTGCTCTAAAGCGTGTTTTTTGGCCACGACCTATCCATTTCCCGAATCCCAAAAATCGCCTCTACCTCCTTTTAAAGTGGTTCTTTCATTATGACGAAAGACTCCATGGATGGTGGGCCCGTTGAATGGCAACGGGAGGCACATCGAAATTCATAACTTATGTTAGGAGACAGGAAATGGTGAACACAAAAAAGATTCGGATTGTTGGACGTTTGGTAAGCACATATTTGATTCTCATGTTGCTCGTCTCAGGATGTGCTAACAGGTATGGTCGGGTTCTGGAGCCAATAAATGAACGTGACGAAATTACGAAAACTCATTCGAAATTTTCCTTCCTGGCTAACAGTTCGGCTCTGCCGGCGATGTATGTAAGTGAAGGTAAAATTGGCGTTTTCAAAGTCGAAGCGGACCTGGAAACAGCCGATGCCGGTGATTTACATGCCCGTGCAGAATTGAATAAACAGTTGGCTGATTTCAGTGCCCGCCGCATGGAAGTGGAAGCGCAAGTCAACAAAAACCTCTCTGAAGCCGATGCTTTTCGTAAAAAGTACAACAAAGAATACAGTAAGGCTATGGCACAAATCACAGCAAGAGAAGCAGAACTTGGTGCTCTCATCGAACGGAAAGAGACAATCGTAGCGTTATTAATCAAAGAAGGCGACAGCAAACGTAACGATATTATCGCTAACGGACGTGAAAAGTTCGAGAGCGAAACGGCTCGTATTGAACAGCTCAAAGCGATTTACAACGCGATTGAAGTCGAAAGCAATGCTAAAATTCTTGAAATGACAGAAGCCTCGAAAGCGACCCGGGAGCGGGCCGCTGCCACCATATTAGAACTTGAAGCGAAAGCTCGCGCGGTTCAACTGGAAACTTCAGCTCGCGTAGATGAACTTGATGAGCAACTCAAATCTACTACTATTCAGACAAAATCGGAAGCCAACAGACTCAATGCCATCCGCGAAGCAATCCTCAAGGATTCGGCGGCTCACGTAAAAGTGCTTCGTACCAAAGCCGCTACCATTGAGGCGAATCTTGCGAATGAAGAGTATCAATTAAAACTGACAGAAGCCGAGTCTGTCAGGGCCGAAGCGCAGGCGAAAACACAAGAGAAATCCGCCAAGGCGCCTACCCGCTTCGACAAGGCCATGGCTGAAATTGACCGTCTCCGTGCGGAGATTTACCATCATCAGGACAGTTCAGCAGCCAACTACGAATCGCTGTTTGCTGAAACTCAGGCCAAACTCGACAATGAACTCAATGAAGTCAAGAAACTCCGAATTAGTTCGGACAGGGTCGAACAAGTCGCTCGTGCCGAATTTGTCAAGGCAGAAGCGGCCGCTCGTGCCGAGGCGGTACGTCAAACAGCGATTCATGCCGAAGCTGTAGCCGAAGCACAAAAACTTCAGATTATTGCCGAAGCCGAAGCGGAAGCGGCAAAAATCAAACGGGAAGTCTTAGAAGAAATTGCTTCTAAAAAAGCGGACAATAAAGTGGAAATCGACAAGAACACCACTGAGGTATCACAGCAGACAGAAGAACTGCACGAGGTACCGGATGTTCCGCAAGTGGCGGCTGTGGCAGCCAGGATAGAACCGAATCACATCGCAGAGTATCGCACAAGCTTTGCGGAGGTTATGAGAACCAGGGCGCGAGCTAACGCGTACGAATTGGTCGCAGAAGCGACATTCGCAGAAGCCAAAACAAATCTCCTGGCCGTAAAAACACAGGAAGATGCCATTGCATCAGAAAAGTTAGCCATCGCGGATGCTCTTGAAGCCCAGGCTCGTTCACGGTTCAGCGAAATTGAAACCAAGACTGAAAAAGAGATGGATATCGTAGAATCGAAATACCGCCAGCACATTGTGCAAGCGGAGTCCTTCCGTAAGGAAAAAGAAGCCGAGGTCCTGGATTATCGCAGTCAATCGAACGCTTTAGAGCAGATTGCCAACGCTCGCGCAGAACAACTTCTTGCAGAAGCAGGAGCCGTTACTAAGTGCGGCAAAAATGATGTTGAAGAATTAAACGTTGCGCTTTGGGCCGTACAACAGCGCGGCAACGCCCAGTATTCAAAACTCATGGCAGAAGCCCAAAGTATCTCTGATTCGCAAGAAGCTTTTGCACTACAGATTGACGCGCAGGTTGATTCTGCCCGCAGATATCTTGACGCAGAACTGGCCAAAATTGAAAATTCAATCCAATCGGGGGCAAGAATCGCCCAAGCCGATTATCAGCAGGCATTGACGCAAGCGAGCGTTCTGCGACAAAAAAAAGAAGCCGAAATCAGCCGCATTAACGCACAATCTACAATGGAACACGCGATATCGAAGGCACAGATAGAACGAGACAGAGGACTGGCATTAAGCCAGAGCCTCCGGGGCGAAGCTGCCTGTGACCGTATGATAGCAAACGCAAATACAAGCAAAATGTGCGAAAATGCCAACATTGATGCCAAATATGCGACCGCGCAAGCTGACATAGATATTATTCTGGCCGCCAACTCTGCAAAACGTGAGGCCGCACAGGTCTATCTTGATGCTGTAAAGGCCAGGTTCAACGCACGAATACAGCAAGTCAAGGCCGAACGTGTAATCGACATGGCCGATGAGCAGAATGCGATGGCTCTAAAACGAACCGATTTAGCCAGTGCACTGGCTCAAGCGATGGCCGCCCGTGAAGATTCTAAGCTGAAACTGGCTGCACTGCGGAAAAGACAGGCCGAGCTTCAGACTGCTTCTCTGGTAAACTGGTCTGCTAAACTTGCCATGTTTAAAAATGACGGTACAGAGTTCAAAGCCATCGAAATGCCTGTACCTGAAACGACTCCTGTAACCCACACAGTAAGTACCTGGAGTTTTGACGACGCTGACTAATTTCAGAAAGAATCACAACAACGAAGCAGGACGGATGAAGAGGATCCGTCCTGCTTTTTTTGTGTTCTTCCGAGGATAATTAAAGGTGTCCGCCTGCACCTTAGGTGCAACCTTTTTTAGGTCTTTGGCGTATTTTGGGGCCTCGGCCACTTTGGCAATTATTTATTCTTCTTTTCTTTTTTCAATCTTCGCTTTTCCTTTGGACTAAGCAGGGCCTTTTTCTGTTGTTCTCTTTTGCCTTTATCTTTTTTTCCCTTATCGCCCATATCTGTTTCTCCTTGCTTCGCAGAACGACTAAGCCCACCTGCTGCCAACAATGATTATACAGTCTGTATAAAACGGGAACCACAGAGAAGCTTCTTTCTGTAGACGAAGTGCCCGTTGCTTCTTCAATACGCCATAGCGTCCGGCTTTAGACGGACTCGCCG
>JAUVYZ010000215.1 GCA_030602845.1 Phycisphaerae bacterium
CCTCTGCGACGTCGGCGAGGTGACCGTTATGAGATGGTCGAAAAAGCATAAGGACAACTGCCGCTACAGAATCACAGGGCTCGGGAAGGGTCGGTGGAGGAGCGTCGAGTTCCGGGCCATAGAGGCCCGCGTCGGCTGGGGTATGAAGGGGCCGAGTCTTGAGGATTGCGTCCTCGACAACATCAAGCTCTTCTTCGAGGGCGGCGAAGCAGACCGCATACTCCTGGACGACTTTGAGATTCTCCAGTAGCGACCGGCCCTGACGGACTCGATACCCGCGAATCGAGAATCGAGACTTTGGTGAGTGGTAATTATCTGACAATTAACCAATAACCAATTACCAATTAACCAATTTGGACAGGAGAAAACCTATGAAAAACGATAAACTTTCAAGGCGGACTTTTATCCGCAATACTTCTCTGATGACAGCGGGAGCAATTGCCGGGACATTGGCGGGCAAGGCACACGCCTCAAAAAAGGCCTCCAAGCCGGTCGATACATCGAAGATACTCAATTACAACCCGAAGATGAGGTATCGCCGGCTTGGTAAGACAGGTCTGATGATTTCCGAGGTCAGTCTCGGCGGACACTGGAGGGCGCCCTGGAGAGACAGAAGCGGCGGATGGTGGTGGGGAAAATTCGTCAAGGGTGAGGTCCCTGATGACGTCGCCAAAAACCGAACCGAGGTCGTTTCCAGAGCCATAGATTGCGGGATGAATTATCTCGACATCACCGGCTCGGAGGAGTGTCTCTGTTATGGTGCGGCACTCAAGGGCCGTCGAGCGAAAATGATAGTTGGCGCCGATGACTCCAAACTGTGCCCGCGACGTGATGAATACTGCAACGTCAAGGCCCAGCTCCACAATGTCGAAGAATGCCTGCGTAACTTCGGAACCGATTACCTTGACATCTGGCGTGTTCAGGCCAAGATGGACGGAACCAACACGGACGCCGATGTGCTGGTTATGCTCGAGGCCTTTCAAAAACTGCACAAGGCCGGCAAGGTTCGCCACCTCGGCATCTCCAGCCACAGTCGGCCCTGGGCACAGCATGTCATTGAAAAGTACCCCCAGGTCGAGATGTTTATTTTCCCCTGCACGGCTAAGACCAGAGAAAAGGGCAAACCACCGACAAAGAACAACATCGAAGAGGTCAGTGGCGGCTACGGGCCTGAGAACAAGAGTGTTTTCCAGTCGCTGCGAAAGCACGACGTGGGACTAATAACGATAAAGCCCTTCTTCGGCGGCAAACTCTTGAAGAGCAATGACAAACCAAAGTTAGGCGTCGGCAGCAAGCGGGATAACGACCTGGTCCGCCTGACGCTTCAGTGCATCCTCAATATGAGCGATGCCATTACGGCCGTGATACCGGGTCTGTCGACCGTTTACGAGGTTGAGAACGCCGCTCGGGCTTCGTACACCCGTCCGCTTGCAATGACACCGGCGGATAAGGATTGGCTTATGCGAATGACCGACGAGCGCTGGGCCAAGCTGCCGGCTGAATACACCTGGCTGCGCGACTGGCAAGTCGTTTAGCCGTCGCTGGCACGGCAACGTAACACGAAAATGTCATTGCGAGCGAAGCGAAGTAATCTATATTTAGCCCCGCGATTTATTGTGGGGTTGTTTACCCGTCTCAGGCTTGCCACGGGCGCTGTCTCTTTATGTTTTTCAGCGCTTGTTTTGCGATAATTACGTCCTCTATAATCTGAAAGTCAAACATTCCCACACAAATAAAATCGGCGCCATTTTCAAAGGCAAATTTGAAGCCGTCTCTGGGATGGATGACGCCTGCCCCTAAAATCTTATAAGCAATCCAGGGCCTGTTCACCTTTTTCATAAATTCGATGGTTCGTTCCGGCGTAGCAGAGTGATAATCCACAGTATTTAAGGTCTTAAAATAAAAATCGGGCCCTATCCCCTCTTTTTCGCACGCAATAGGCACTTCTATATTATGTCCGCCGATGCCTGCGATTAACCCGTTTCGTTTGATAAAATCGACTGCCTTTCCGAGCAAATCAACGTGGCCGTTTTTGACAAAATCATCTGCAACGCCGCCCTGAACAAAGGCACCGACGGCCCCGTTATCGACGGCCTTTTTTATGCTGCTCGTCAGGTCATTTACGTTTGGGTTTGTTTGTGCGAGCCATTGTATTTCCCCGCCCACTTCGTTCCAGTATTTCTTAAAGACTCTGGCCGTATTCTCAATCTGCTCATCGCCTTTTCCGCCGCGGACGTTTGCTATGGCGGTGTTTATGCCGTTTTCTTCGCTTATCTCGTAAGTTTCAATGATTTTTTCATCGGTAAAATAGTGCTTTAGTAATGAAGATACGTAGATTAAATCTCTGCTGTGTGCATAGCCGTTGGTTAGATTTCCGCCGCATATAAGTCTGCTAATCTTAACTTTACCAATCCTGCCGGCCGGCAAACCCTTAACCGAATCGGCTGGCGCTTTAGCCGGTTTTTTTGCTGCTGCTAATAGGGCTTTTTCTTCAAGACTCAAAGCTGATGTAACTGCGGCGGAGGTGATAAGGGATTTTTTTAAAAACTGGCGGCGATTTATGCGTTTTCCCATTTTTGACACCTTGGAAATATCAAGTCTCGGCAGCTCTTACTTGCCGGCTTTGATTTTTGCCCTCTCTTTCTCGGTGAATTTGCTATTTTCGATGGGGCCTGGTTCCCAGCACTGCTCCAGAGCGGTTGGTCGCGGCTTTTGCACGGGAATAACGAACACCTCTTCGCCGTCGGAGTTTTTTTCGATTCTGCCGCCGGCACGCTCGACCGCCTGTCGGACAAGTTTTTCGCACACCTTAATCAGCGTCGGGAAGTTATACGGCGTGTGGCTGAACTTGCCCTCCGGGTTCAGGGCTGATGTGAAGCGGTCGGGCAGTTTTGAGAAGCCGAGCGTCGTGAACAGCACACCGCCGGAGTTCGACGGATTGCAGTCGGAATCCTGGCCGCAGCGGGTCGAGATGATAATGGTTTGGTCGGGGTCGCCGTCGCCGTAAAGAAGTCCCATAACGATATACGCACCGTTGATTTTGGCGTCGATGTTGAATTCGCCCTTCGGGCCGCTGCAGGAAAAGCGGCGATAATCAGGGTTGAGGTGATACTTTTCGTTGATGAGCTGCCAGGTCTTTTGCCAGTCTTCGGGATTCTGCCTGTACCACGCGAGCACGTCGCGAATGCATTCGGCGTACTGGCTGTTTTTGGGGATGCACTTAAGGCCGGCGCGGATAATCTTTTCCATATCATTTTCAAAGAATGCCTCGGCGTACATAGCGCCTACGAACTGTCCGCCGTAGAGGCCGTCGCCGTAGTTCATAAGCCGGCCGAACTTTTCTCCGAGTTCGATGACGATGTTGGCAAGACCCGGGGCAATCAGGCCTGAGTAGTCGGCCTCAATCTGGTAATCGATGTCGTCGGCGTGTTTGTTGAACTTTGGATGGCCTGAGTCGGGCGGAGCAATCCCTTTTCGCAAATTATCTCGACCATTCCTGTTGGCGTGCCAGAGGTTGTAGCCGCTGTTTGCAAAGTCGATACCGGCCTGGCGAATGGGAACGTCCATCCCGTACAGCTCCAGCGTGCGCAGGAAGGTCATTTCAACGTAGATATCGTCCTGGCCGAACTGGTTTATCATTTCCGGTCGCCACTTCGGCATCTTCTCGGCAGGCATTATTACGCCTTTGTAGTGGAACTCGGTAGGCCCGCCCCAGCCAACACCAGCCATTTGTCCGACCCAGCCCGCCTTCATCTTGTCCACATAATCTTTGACAGTTATCCTTCGCACATCCCCTTGACAGCCGGCAATAAGTACCAAACATAACGTTACACAAACCATAGTTGAAATTGTCCGCAAATCTTTACTCATTTTACACCTCCATTTTCTTTTCTAAAATCCTCCGGAAAACATTACGCTTTTTCGGCAAAACACGAGCGATTGACCCTGTTGGCAGGGTGTTTTTGCGTATCGCATATATCATATTGGGTATATCGAATAAAGTAAAAAGTAAAAATTCCGTTGGACCTGCGAATATTACCGGCATTATTTCCGAATGACGCTGGGAACTTGATGGGGCGGGAGAGGTAATCTGGGGGATTTGGGTAATAGAAAAATTGGGTTTGATTGGGTTTGTATTGGGTTTGTTTTGGCATTTTATTGGCTTTAATTGGCTTTGTATTGGCTTTGATTGGGTTTGAATTGGGTTTGTTTTCACCAAGTGTCCAATTGGATTTATTTTTATATTCCCTTGTT
>JAUVYZ010000192.1 GCA_030602845.1 Phycisphaerae bacterium
GAACACGATTGGTCAAACATCGTCTTCGGCGTCTCAACAGACTTTGACCTCGGCAACAACCTTACCTTCACCCCGGGACTTTATCACCAGGTAACAATGGAAGATTCGGTCAACGACGATAAGGACGAAACCTGGGTCAGCTTGAGTATGAAGTACAGATTCTAAAATGACCAGGTAGATTCCGGGCTCCCATTTTGCGGCTTTTTGCACCTGTGGCAGAGCCAAAAGGGGGTCCCTCTTACTATCTAAACAAAAAGGCCGGTTTATTAAAAACCGGCCTTTTCGTTTTTGCTCTGGCTTATCAGCTAAACCTGCACTAAACCGCTCTGCCGGCCCCGTTAGATGTAAATATGTTGCAGATAAACCCCCATTGGAAGTAGCCGCTATTAGTACGGCAAATGCCAGAGGCGCCTTACTCGCAACGGCGTGAAACTATAATGGACAAAACTATCTAACGGGGCCGGCCATAAATTTTGCCGTTTCAATCAAGGCGCCTTTAGCATCGCTTTCTTTCAAGCCGGCCAATGATGCAATCGCTTTTGCGGCAAATTCCTGCGCCCGCCCGCGTGCATATTCCAAACTGCCATAACGGCTCAGCATCTCTGCCAGCCCCGCACCAATTGAGCTTAGGCTCTGCCTAATTGGTGCGAGGTCGTCCACCGCCCCTAACAAATGTATTACAGCCAGCGTCAGCTTGTGTTTACTGACATCACTGCCGAGTGTCTTGCCCGTTTTGTTTTCATCGCCGATTATATCGAGTAAATCATCGGTAATTTGAAACGCAATGCCGGCATTCAAACCAAACTCCGCCAACGACTGAACCTGCGCGTCGCTTGCCCGGGCCAGGAGACCGCCAAGATAACAGCAGCCACTAAAAAGAGCGGCACTTTTTTCGGTGATTATGTCGATATACTCCGATTCGCTCAACTGCCAATTCCGCCTTTGACTTACCTGCCTCAATTCACCTTCGCAGACCCGAATCGCGGTAGCGGCAATTACCTTTGCCACCTGCGGTTTCAGTTCGGCACACATCTTGAAAGCTCGGCTTAATAAAAAATCGCCCAGCAACACAGCGGATTCGTTCCCCCAGAGACTGTTTACCGTGGGCAGGCCACGCCGTTTTTGCCCCTCGTCTATAACATCATCGTGCAGCAGCGTGGCATTGTGAATCATCTCAACAATCGCTGCAACACGGATGTGCTCATCTATGATTTTACCACAGCAGCAGCCCGCAAGCAAAACCAGCCCGGGCCGAAGCATCTTGCCGCTGCGGGTACTCACATATTCGAGCAACGGCTTGATGTCTCCCGCCTTGGCCGGGACGGTCAATTGCTTATCAATCAGCTCTCTAACCCGGCCCAATTGGCAATCGATTAGCCCAAAAGCAGGAATCCCGCTCAATGGGATATTGCCTCCTGCGTCCGTATATGTCGGTCGTTGCATAGCGTATAGCGAATAGCGTGTAGTTTAGTAGGGGCGGTTCGCCGGGCTTCGCCCAGACGAGCGAACCGCCCCTATCCCGCGTTCTCTGCGGTTAAACAATCTTTAATAACCTCTCTGCAATCTTCAAACCGGCATCCAGCCTCGCAATTGCCTTGCAAGCTTTCGCCATTTCCTTTAGTTTTTTTTCATCTTTCATCAACTCTTCCAGCTCTTCGGCCAGCCATTCAGCCGTCTCTTTGCGCTCCGGCAAATCATCTATTACAACCGCCGCTCCCGCCTCAACCAGTTTGCCCGCATTCAGGTATTGATGCCTGTCCTTATGATACGGATACGGCATACAGATACTCGGCACAGAAGCCGCGGCATATTCAGCCACGCTGACCGCTCCACTCCTGCCGACCACCAAATCCGCAGCCGACAATAAACTCGGCATATCATCGAAATAATCCAGGACCTTATACCCAATTTTTGCCCCGGCGTACATTTGCCCGACTTCTTCGTAATTACCGGTCCCTGTCAGATGAACTATCTGCCAATCCCCGGTAAAAGCGGCTAACTTTTCCAACAGCGAGCACACTGCCCTGTTAATATTTTCCGACCCGCTCGATGCACCGGTTATAAGCAAAATCTTTTTATTTTCAAGGCCTAATTGCTCCATCACCTTGTCCGGCTCTGGATTACCAAAGCCGCTTCGCAAGGGACAGCCGACTACATTAACACTCGCGCCTCTGTGCGCAAAACACTCAGCCGTATCTTCGAACTGCACAAAAATCTCGTCTGCCCAGCGCGCTATTATCTTATTTGCCCGGCCCGGCACAATATCGACGTTCAAAAGCTCGACAGGCACCTTTAGTTTATGTGCCGCGAAACAAACCGGCGCCGCAACAAACCCGCCGACCCCAATCACCACCGCGTTCTCGCTTTCAGCAATTGCTCGTTTAGCAATTCGATAGCTCTTAAAAAACGAAGTGCAAAAGCCGATTAGTTTGCCGGGCCGGACGGAAAAGCCCCCAGCCGGCAATGCGGTATATTCGAAGCCGGTTTGCGTAAGGATTCGTGCATCAATGCTGCGGGTGCTGACAAAGAGATGTATTTTCGCATCGGGCTCTAATTTTATTATTTGCTCTGCCACCGCGATAGCGGGATATATATGTCCCCCCGTCCCGCCACCGGCAAAGAAAAAACACTTACCGCCCATCGAACAGCTCCTTGCCCCGCCCATTATATGGGCAGGGCTTGCTTATCTGCGCATTGAAAGTGTGCCCGAACCCGGCGATAAATGCAAGCGTTTTTCCCACCTGTCTTCAAGGCAGCTCTGCCACCAGCTTTAGCTTTTAGGTCATAGCGTCGGCAGTTCGAAGCCTTTGCGGTACCGCTTCGTCAAATAAGCGTTTGCCTCAGCATCGTCTATGAATCGTTCCCGCTTGGTATCGAATCTAAGTCGCCGCCCAATCCGCATCGCAATGTTAGCCATGTGGCAGAGTGCTGCAGAGTAATGTCCCACCTCGACATCGGCGTTCAAGTCACTGACTTTGCGACTGCGTACCGCCTTTATAAAATTTGCGATGTGTGAACCACCGCCGCGGGAACCGCCTGGGCCCTTTTTGCCGTCCTTGAAAGTTACCTGCCAACCGCTTCTGCCGATAGACATCTTCCCATTGTCGCCGTAGAAAATGTTGCCGTTGTCGTGGCCCTCATGTGAATAGGGCGTCCACAGCCGCATCTCGTACATCAGATACACATCCTCGTATTCAAACGTCGCGACTTGCGTGTCAGGCGTCTCATGGTCATCATCGTACCATAACTGTCCACCGCTGCACGTGATGGCCTTAGGCAGTTCGACCCCCAGGCCCCACCGGGCGATATCAATCTGGTGTATGCCATCATTTCCCGTGTCGCCGGTCCCATAGTCCCACCACCAGTGCCACTTGTAGTGGTACCTGTTGATGTTGAAAGGTCTTTTCGGTGCCGGCCCGAGCCATAGGTCGTAGTGGACGTGCGGGGGTGTTGGCGTGTCAGGCTTACGGCCGATCTTGCCCCGCCGCTGGCTGTTAATCGCCTTGGCCATACGGATCTTGCCGAGTTCGCCTGATTTCATGTATTCCATGGCATCCATCAGTCCTTCCAGGCTCCGCAACTGGGTGCCGTGCTGCACAATCCTGCGGTGCTTACGGGCCAGATTCACAAGCAGACGCCCCTCAGCAATCGTGTGGCTGACCGGCTTCTCGACATAGACATCCTTGTCTGCTACAACCGAGTGTGCCGCCACAGGTACGTGCTGGTGATCTGGTGTGGCAATAGAGACGATGTCGATCGACTTGTCTTCGAGCATCTTTCGGTAGTCGATATAGGCGTCAACCTTTTCATTGCGCTTCTTAAATTCTTCAACCTTGCGGGATAGAACTTTTTCGTCAACATCACAAATCGCCACTACCCGGACTCCCGAAGGGTTATGGAACTTGCCGATGTGGCTGCTGCCCTGGCCGTTAAAACCTACCACAGCGACGCGAAGGTCATCGTTTGACCCTCGCACACGGGAAAACGGCACCGCCAGCGCGACACCAGCAGCGACCGAACCCTTCACAAAATCTCGGCGCGTGACCCTTCTCATAATCAATCTCCCTTCATAATCTTAGCTTTAAAAAACTACCTTTTTCTATCTGTCCCCTCTGCTTCGTTTTTGCGAAGCAAGACACATTTAATTAGCAACACAGCTAAGCTTCTCTAATACATCAACGTACCATATTTGTCTGACTGGCACAATTGTTACAAGGAGGGTTTTTTTCGTCCCCCTTCTTGCTTTCGCCTGCCCCCGCGTCTCCCGACGCAAGACGGGGCGGCGGGCAAGAAAGCAGGAGGACGGGTCAATATGATGAATTTTGGCCAGTTTAGGTCATTGAGAGCGCACCGCGGCAAGCTCAATCCCAACTCAAAACTAAACATTTAAACTCAAAACTATCTCTTCCCCGCCCCTATTAAGGGCTGGGTGAAATACTCAGGTTAAAGCCGTATGAATAGAAAAGGGCTGCAAGCGTAATACTTACAGCCCTTTGGTTTAAATCCCGTTATTGTTTCCGGAGCTAACGCTGGTCGTGTGGGACCGTAACCGTTGCGCTCGCAACAGTAACATTGCCGAAGTCATCGACCGCCTGATACGTTATGGTGTAAATCCTACCGCTGCCGGCTCCGCTGCGTTCCGCCCGCAGGTAAATTAA
>JAUVYZ010000233.1 GCA_030602845.1 Phycisphaerae bacterium
GATGCGATAGTTGTCGGCTCGCCGACCTATTACGGCCAAATGGCTGGGCCGATAAAGCAGTTGTTCGACGATTTGGTGGGCAGGCACGGGCAGCTCGACGGCAAAGTAGGGGCGGCATTTTCCAGTTCGGCAAATATCGGCGGCGGTAACGAAACAACGATTATGGGCATAATAGAGGCGATGCTCATCAGCGGTATGGTCGTCCAGGGCGACCCACAGGGTGACCACTATGGGCCGGTTTCCATAGGTAAACCCGAAAAAAGAGTTGAGCAACAGTGCCGGCGCAGGGGCCAGAGAATCGCCGATTTGACCAAAAAACTGGTGCCCTGACAGGAAAAGAGCAAAAAAATACTGATTTTTTTGCAAAAAAGGTGTTTTTCTTTGACAAAACACTTGTACACCGTTAAGTTTTTAGCGATTTTAACCCACAAATGGCAATTTTAACCCCCAAAGTGGAGGACTACTTAATGCAAGAGTACGAAAGTCTTAAAGCGTTGGTCGCTGAAATTGAAGGCGACATCAGCAAAGCTGAGGGCGGAAATAGGGCAGCAGGGACGCGCGTTCGCAAGCAAATGCAGAAAATCAAGCAGGCATCTCAGGTTGTTCGCAGCCGCATTCTTGAAATCAGGTCGGCCCAATAAACCCCGCCCATTGCAAATGGGCTGGGTAAATTACCACAGGTATTTGTAAACGCTGTTTTCGTTGTGCCTTGTGCGTGGTGAGTATTGTGTACCTGTGGCAGAGCTCCTATGGACTCCGCCGATAGGCGTCCGCCGTAAGGCGTCTCGTGGACTGGGGACTTCCGGAGAGCTAAAAGAAGTTATACACAATACGATTGCGCAGAGCGTTTCTTTATCAGGGTCAGTAAATGCCACCGCCCTTATTGTTTGATTTATCGCAAATAGACCTGGCAGGCAAGCCGGTCTTCGACAAGGAAGCAATTTGCAGAGTAAATCCCCAGCGATTTGAGATGCAGCATCTCGATGGCATCCTGTGGTACGATAAGGAAAAATTTTTGATTCTGGGCTATAAGGATGTAGCAGAGGATGAATTCTGGGTTCGGGGGCACATTCCGGCTCGGCCGTTGATGCCAGGGGTAATAATGGTCGAGGCAGCAGCTCAGCTTTCGAGCTTTTTTGTAAAGCAGATTTATGGCCTGGAGGGCTTTATCGGTTTTGCCGGGATAGATTCAGCGAAGTTTCGCTCTGTCGTCGAGCCGGGACAAAGATTATATCTGCTTGGCCATCTTACAAAATTCAAGCGGAGAAAATACACCTGCAGCGTACAGGGACTTGTTGACGGCACTATGGTATCTGAAGCGGTTGTATCTGGCTTGCAAGTTTAACAGCGGACAGCATTTAGCGTATAGCGAATAATCACTAAGCTACCCGGAAAAGGTTTTTGACAAGCTTCATCGGCGGTCGCGAATTTACTCGCGACTTTTGCAGGCTGCTACTTATCGTCGAATTCGTCGCCAGTGAATATATTGCCGAGATAGTGTTTTCTGACGGTCTGGTTTCGGACAATCTCGGCCGGCGTGCCTGCACCTATTACCTTGCCGTGGTCGATTATATATGCCTTATCTACCACTTCCAGCGTCCTTTCGACGTTATGGTCGGTAATCAGGATACTTACGCCGGAGGCAATGAGTCGTCGGATATCGTGCTGGAGGTCTTCGACTGCGATAGGGTCAACGCCGCTAAACGGCTCATCCAATAGAATCAACGAAGGGTTCGTTACCATCGCACGGGCGATTTCAAGCTTTCTTCGTTCGCCGCCGGATAAGAACCTACCCTGGCTTTCTGCAACCTCGGTCAGTGCGAAACGCTCGATAAGCATCTGTGCCTTTCGGTTGCGTTCGGCCTTGGTGATAGACATTGTTTCCAAAATCGCATAGAGGTTGTCGCTGACGCTCAGGCGTTGAAAGATACTTGGCTCCTGTGAAAGATAGCCTATGCCGAGGCGTGCTCGTTTGTACATCGGCAATTTTGTAATATCCCGGCCTTCAAAGATGACAGAGCCGCTGTTTGGTGTAATCATCCCGATAATCATTCTAAAGGTTGTGGTTTTGCCGGCACCGTTTCGGCCCAGAAGTCCGACGATGCTGCGTTTGGCGATCGTAACGGATATTTCGTTGACGACAGAGCGTCCGGAATAGTTCTTTACCAGCCCGCGAGTTTGAAGAAGAGTCATATCTATCATATCGTATCTCGTATAAATCCGAAATTCGACCCAGCAACGCTGGGTTCCGATCGATACCCGCCGGCGGCGGGTCGAAATCCTCCTGCGGAGTGCTTCGGATTTCAAGTTTCGTGCTTTGTATGCGGTATTATAACAATACGGATAGCCAAAGCAAACCGTATTCTTGATTAAAACTGAAAAGTAAAAGCTAAAAACTAAAAACCATAATTCAAAACTTTTGGATTTTACACTATAGTTTTTCGCTTTACATTTTACGTTTTTCGTTTAATCTTTCTGGTATGTTTGCGGTTATAAGTGATATACATTCAAACTTGGAGGCTTTGACCGCGGTTCTGGCCGACATTGAAAGGCGGGGTATAAAGACGATTTATTGTTTGGGTGATGTGGTCGGCTATGGGCCAGACCCCAGGGAATGTCTGGATTTGATTATAGAGAAGAGCAAATGGTGCGTTCTGGGCAATCACGATTATGCAGTCTTTTATGAGCCGACAAATTTTAATTACGGAGCAGAGCAGGCGAGCTTCTGGACAAGGGAAGTTTTGGAAACAGAAGAAGAAAAACAACGTCGTGACAGACACTGGAATTTTTTGGGTGAGCTGCCGATGCGTCAGAGGCTGAAAACAAAAGTGGGAGCAAACGCAGCAATAATAGATTTTGTTCACGCTTCACCCAGAAAGCCGATTAATGAATACATCTTTCCCGATGACGTTTATACTAATCCACCAAAGGTGAGCTTGCTGTTCGAGCGGGTCAAGCATATCTGCTTTGTGGGCCATACGCATCTGCCGGGTGTATTTCTCGATGAGCCGGATTTCTATCCGCCTGATGAACTCAGCGACGTCTATCCGATTATCGAGAAGGAGAAAGCGATTATCAATATCGGCTCAGTTGGACAGCCGAGGGATAAGGACAGCCGGGCAAGCTATGTATATGTGAATGAAAACGAGGTGCACTTTGTCCGCGTGGAATACGATTTTGAAGCCACCGTGAGAAAGATAACGGCCATCGAACAATTGGACAACTTCCACGGCGAGCGTCTGCGAGACGGAAGGTGAACTCGATACTCGATACTCGTAACGAGATAGAAGATGCAGGATACAAGATTATGAGAATTGCTTTAACTTTGGTTGTAGTTGGTTTTGTTGTTTTTTGCGGCTGGCTTGTTGCCGAGTCCGGACTGTTTTCGTCGCTCGTTGCTCGTGATTCGTATCTCGAGGAAAAAAACACGCAATATGCAATACGCAGTCAAGCCACAGGACAAACACCCTGCATCCTGCTGCAAAAGACAATGGCTAATGAAAAGGCCGAGACCGCAAGAGTGCCTGTCGGGGAAAATGAACGTCTGGAAGCGGCTGATTTTACCACTTTCGAAGCTATTGGCGGTTCAGCTCAAATCGTTACGCTCGGCGCAGCCGACCCCAAAACGGAAGACCCTGATATTGGCTTCAAGTTTCAGTTGGAATTAAGCTCTAAAGGTGCGGCTATCAGAAGAGCCACCTTTAGCAACGGGAACGATAACGGATTCGACGACCGTGATTATAAAGACCCCCAGCCGTTGGTAATCCTTTCGCCCGTGAGTCGGCCCGATGGCGGTGAGATTCTGTCGATGGCAAACAAGGGGTTTCAAAATGATGCTCTTGTTCAGCAGAAGCT
>JAUVYZ010000106.1 GCA_030602845.1 Phycisphaerae bacterium
CGCAGCAGTGGAAGGAGCTTATTGAGGTAGTCGATATAGCCGGCCTTGTCCGCGTCAAGAAAAGGAATGTCGATGGGCTCTTTGATCCTCGTGACTGTCTTGTGGGCGTCGCCCTCGACAAGCGTGACAATATGGCTGACACCGGCCCGTTTGAAGTTCTCACGGGCCAGCGAGGCCCGCCGGGCGTCGAATTCATGGGTGGTCAGCTTGCCCCCTGTCGTCCGCAGCGCAAGGCAAAACCAGATACCTGAGTATCCGTTGCTGGTTCCAATCTCGACGACGTGTTTGGCGCCGATTGCTTCTGCCAGGAGGCGCAATACCCTCCCGTCTTCCGGCTGGACGTTCATCATTCCTCTGCGCTGGTTCAGATACATGTCCGCAAGTACATCTAAAATCTTCTGCTCTGCCTCGGTACTTGCTATCGGTGCAGGGTCTTTCCAGGGTATCCTACCCTGGTTTGACCTGCCTGCGCCTCCGACCCCCACCAATAGAACCACTGTTGCAATAACCAACATAATCTTCTTCAACATTTATGCTCCTTTCCAAATTACGCTTTATTGTTGTTCTGCCATACCGGATTAGTAGAGATATAGACGAATTCAGAGGGCAAATTTATTGCACTTCCCAAGAGAAATCATCAAAAATATGCGGAAAGCTTGATTTCAGGGCTTTTTTACAGCTTCCATTTTCAGCAGGCCGAAGTTTTCTTTCTCTGTTAGAATCACCCATGCCCGCCAATCTTTCTTGTGGATTCGCACAGGCTCGATGGGCTGTACGTCCCTGAGCCAGACCAAAAAGCCGAACCTGCTGTCCAATTTGCTCTGCCAGTGCTCGTCGGTACCACCGATATCGCGGTTGTATTGGTGTTTTAGCTCGAGTATTTTTTTCGGGGTGAGGTTTTCAAAATTTCTAACTGCCGCTGCAGTTGCTGTCGCGCAGACAAGCCCGGAGCTTACCTTCAAAAATAATTTATCACCCGGCAAGACCCGCCCGAAAGCATAGCGTCTTGTCTTGCTAAAACGCGATTCGATGCGTTTTTGACCGCCTAAAATCGCATCTAAGTACGGCTTCTTCAGGATTACAAGATGATAATTTGCCATAAGATTAAGACCTTTATGATAAAAAATACGCCGATAAATAGCAACTGCTTTGACACGGAGCTAAAGAAAATTTATAATCAGAGCGGTTTTTTGGAGGACAAAAAGATGGAATCGATTTTGACTGTAATAGGCGTTGTTTTGATTTTAGTTGTCCTGGGCCTTTTGGTTTGGCTCATCAGCACCAGCTTTGCCAGCAGAAAGGAGATTGCCGGCCAGGCAACCGGTATCAATCTGCTCCAGCAGCAGCTCGAGGCGCTGAAAGCCGCCCAGGATAAAACTTCGGAAAATTTGCAAAAGTCTCTGCAGGCAGGCCAGAACACCCTCACCCAGAGCCTCCAATCCAGCCGGGAGGTACTCAGCCGGCTGAACAGCCAAATCGGCGAATTGCAGGGCACAAACAAGCAAATGCTGCAGGTCGGAACCGAGGTCAGACGCCTCCAGGATATTTTAAGCTCTCCCAAGCTCCGGGGCCAAATGGGCGAATGGTCCCTGAAAAATCTTTTGGAAAATATCCTGCCTAAAGACAGCTACGAACTACAATACACTTTCAAAGACGGCAAAATGGTCGATGCATTGATACAAATGGCTGAATTCTCAGTCCCCATAGATGCCAAGTTCCCCCTGCCGGGCTTTGAAAGACTCGCAAAGGCGGAAACCGACGAAGAAAAAACGAAACTTCGCAAACAGTTCCACAAGGATGTAACCGCTCATATTGACAAGATTGCCTCCGATTACATCAGACCCGCTGAGGGCACATTGGATTTTGCTCTGTTGTTTATACCCGCCGAGAACATCTATTACGAAACGATTGTCAAATATGCCGGCGAGACACAGGATATTTTGCAATATTCACTCGATAAAAAGGTAATCCCCGTATCGCCGAATCTTTTATACGCATATCTTATGACGGTGGTGATGGGCCTGCACGGCATGCAGATAGAAAAGCAGGCTGCCGAAATCCGACAGAATTTGAAAAAGCTAAATGCCTCTTTCGTGGAATTTCTTTCTAATTGGGATATACTCGGCACCCATTTGCGAAATGCTTACAGCAAATACGAAGACGGCCAGAAGAAGCTCGACCGCTTCGGCCTACACCTCGACCAAATCCAGGGTGAAACGGAAGAAAAAACATAATTGACAAAATATGCCAATTTGAAGTTAATTAGACAACGAACATCCAGCTTGATAGTAGTGAATAGATGGTAGCTGATACGCCAAATGCTAACGAATAAATGCAAGGAGCACAAAGATGGAAGAAGGAAAGCCAATTGATGTCGGTGACGAGGATTTTGAAAGCCAGGTTATAAAATCAGAAATCCCTGTGCTGGTGGATTTCTGGGCCCCCTGGTGCGGACCCTGCCGCATGGCCGCCCCGGTGCTTGAGAAAATATCTCAGCAGTACAGGGGAAGATTGAAGGTGTGCAAGCTCAATGTTGACGATGGACGCCAGACGGCTACCGAATACGGGATTATGAGCATACCAACATTGAATATTTTTAAAGCTGGTGAAGTAGTAGACCAGATTACTGGAGTTACACCAGGTTATGAGTCTGATATTAAGAAAAAAATAGAGCCGTATTTAGAAGAAAATAGCGGGTGATTTTAAAATGGGTGATGTTGTGCATGATGTTATTATTATAGGCGCCGGCCCAGCCGGCCTTGGAGCAGCTCTTTATACCTCGCGCGACAGACTGAAAACTTTGATACTTGAGAAGTTCGCCCCCGGCGGCCAAATCATTAACACAGACAGGATAGAAAACTACCCCGGTATTGAACGAATCGACGGCCCAGGCCTGATTGAGCGGATGCAAAAGCAGGTTGAGAGCTTTGGCGCCGAGATAAAGACCGGCTGCGAAGTCACCAGCCTGGAGAAACTAAAAGACGGCAACATCGCTGTTTACTGTGATGGGGATAAATTCTCCGCAAGAGTTGTCATTCTGGCACCAGGCAGTGACTATCGCAACCTTGGTATCCCCGGCGAGGAGAAATTCCGCGGTGCAGGCGTCAGCTACTGCGGGACGTGCGATGCACCGTTTTTCAAGGGCAAGCAGGTCGTCGCCGTTGGCGGAGGCAATACCGCAGTCGAAGAAACTCTGCATTTGGCCAAATTCGCCGATAAGGTAACAATGATACACCGCAGGGACGAATTTAGAGCAGCCAGAGTTCTGGTCGAGGAGCTTCTGAAGAAAGTCAACGAGCCGAATTCAAATTTGATTATCAAATATAGCACCGTAGCAGTCGCCATAGAGGGCGAAGGCAAAGTCCAATCGATCAGATTAAAAAACGTTAAGACCGGCCAGGAAGAAGACTATCCCTGCGGTGGGGTATTTATATTTATTGGTATGGTGCCGAATACCGACTTCTTGAAGGATTTTGTGGAGCTGACCGACAGGGGATTCATCAAGTGCGACTGTGCATATCTTCGAACGAACGTCCCGGGCGTCTTCGTGGCAGGCGACTGCAGAATCGGTGCCGCTATGCAATTGGCCACAGCCGTTGCTGATGGCGTCATCGCTGCTATGATGCTCAAGCAGTATTTCAGAGATAAAAACTGGTGGAACGAACCGGTCAGCGACTTACTTCAACCAGGCGGATGGTAAACCCAGCCCCTCCGAGGGGCGGGGTAAACTAACGAAAGGGCGTATGAGTGGATGAGACCCCCAAACGCCTGTTATTGCGTTTAGGGACCACGATTACATTGTTTTGACAATAAACCGGCATACTCTAAAAATGTTCGCAAAATGTGTTGGAATTGGATGGCCGATTCGGGTATTATGACGATTGAAAAATCCAGCGACGTGGCTGGGCACTGGTTTCTTGCCTGCACCCCCATTGCTTCTTGCGAAGCAAGATATGGGGGTAACGCAGGCACAGGTGGGAAATCTCGAGCGAAAGGATAAAGTAATGACTGGTAACGTAATTGAGCTAAACGACGCTGCTTTTGATGAGGTTGTTCACAGCTCTGATGTGCCGGTCCTGGTTGATTTTTGGGCACCCTGGTGCGGACCTTGTAAGATGATGGCTCCTATTTTAGCAGAAATTGCCGCTCACTATACAGACAAGGCCAAAATCTGCAAGCTCAATACCGATGATGCTCGCGACAGTGCGATAGAATTCGGCATAAATGCCATACCGACCACTATTTTGTTCAAAGACGGCCAGGTGCAGAAGAAATGGGTCGGCTTAATCAGTAAAAAAGACCTCACCGCCGCAATCGATGAACTGCTCTGATAAGCTCCAGCTTGCCTTTATACTCAACCGTCGGCAGGGCCGGTGAGTTTGAGCAAAGCGCTAAAATGATTTACGAAGACCTTAAGGGTAAGAATGTCCTTGTTACCGGCTCCAGCAGCGGAATCGGTGCCGCAACGGCAGCTTTGTTTAGCCGGCAGCGATGCTTTGTCGGAGTCCACTACTTCAGGACAAAAGACGGTGCAGAAAAAACGCTTGAGCAGGTGAAGAAAAATACCGATGGCCTTTTGCTTTACGCCGACGTCCGCGACGAAAAGCAGGTCAACGAGATGGTTGAGCAGTTTGCAAAAGAGGCCGGCGGCATCGATATACTTATCAATAATGCCGGTTCGCTCATTGACAGACAGCCCTTTGAAACCGCAACCGTGGATTATCACGACGATGTATATGCCACCAACGTCCGCAGCGTACTTTTGGTAACGAGGTCGGCTTTGCCGTACCTGAGAAAGAGCAGGGGAAATATTGTCAATATCGGCTCAGTGGCCGGACATACCGGCGGAGCCAGCGGCTCAGGTATTTATTCAGGTGCAAAAGCAGCCGTCGCAACTGAGACTATTTCTATGGCAAAGGAATTTGCTCCATACGGCATCCGGGTCAACAGCGTCCTGCCCGGCTTTATTGAGACACGTTTCCACGAGCGATTTACTCCACAACAGCGATGGAAAGAAGTTGCCGAGCAAACCCCGCTCGGCAGAAACGGTACCGCCGAGGACATAGCAAAGGTGGTACTGTTCCTCGCAAGCGAGGCGGCCGGCTTTATCACCGGCGAATATATCGCCGTGAACGGCGGTTTGTATATGAGGGCCTGAAAAAACAATCCTTGCGGTTCACGGCTCTTTTTGCTATAACAACGTTTGAATTTTTCAGACTCCGTTAGATGTTTTTTTGCGTGCGGTATCTAACGGGGCAGACGGGATTTATCCCGTCTAAAAGATAAGGAACAGGACGGACTCTAAATGCGACCTTCTGCACGGATGCAAAATACCGGATACCGGAAGCCGGGTACTCGATACTCGCGAATCGGAAATCGGAAATCGAGAATCGAGAATGGGTAATCCGGCCCCCGGACCATCGCTGTGCCCAGCTTGCCAAATCGCTAAGGGTTTCGCCTCTTTTAGCGCAGGTTTTAATCAATCGCGGCGTAACCGATGCCCACGCCGGTGCCGTTTTCCTCAGGCCGAAACTGACGGAGCTTATCCCGCCTGAGCAAATGCCGGGTGTCGAAACAGCAGTCCGACGAGTAAAGCACGCTATTAGAGACAGGGAAAAAATCACCGTCTATGGCGACTATGATGTGGATGGCATTACAGGCGTCTCAATTCTCTGGCAGATTCTAACGCTGCTCGGTGCCGATACCGATTACTATATCCCTCATCGAGTCGATGAAGGCTACGGCCTGAACGAAGAAGCCGTCCAGGCACTGGCGAAATCCGGAACCGAACTCTTAATCACCGTTGACTGTGGTGTTACAGCATTCAGCTCCGCCGAGCTTGCCGGGCAATTGGGCCTTGACCTGATAGTTACCGACCATCACCAGCCCGAACCCGAACTGCCCAAAGCCGTTGCCGTTGTGCATCCTGCGATGGAAAAATCATACCCCAACCAGGATTCATCCGGTTCAATGGTC
The DNA here is from genome assembly GCA_030602845.1 of Phycisphaerae bacterium. GTDB lineage: Bacteria > Planctomycetota > Phycisphaerae > Sedimentisphaerales > Anaerobacaceae > JAUVYQ01. Next base: position 5,977 of record JAUVYZ010000106.1, read on the forward strand.
GCCTTTAAGCTGGCATGGGCGGTGGCAAATGAATTCAACGCAGGTCGAAAACTTGAACCGGCTTTGCGTGAATTTATGTTAAATGCAACGAGCCTGGCGGCAATGGGAACCGTCGCCGATATTGTGGATCTGCGAGGCGAAAACAGGGTTCTGACAAGCTATGGACTCAAAACCTTGCCGCAGTGCAAGCTCTCCGGCATCCAGGCCTTGATTGCCTCGGCTGGATTGACAGGCCAGGGACTCGATACTTTCCACATCGGCTTTCGGCTTGCACCAATGCTCAACGCAGCAGGCCGGATGGGACACGCACGATTAGCCGTGGAGCTTTTGACCAGCAGCAGCCAGATTCGCTCGATGCAAATAGCCCAATATCTCAAAGAGCAAAACGGCCGGCGCCAGAAGTGCGAGCGAAAGATGTTCGAGCAGGCCTGCCAAATGATAGTCCAGCTCGGCCCGAACCACCCCGATCGAAAGACCATCGTTCTTCCAAGCCAGGACTGGCACACGGGCGTAATGGGCATTGTGGCCTCGAGAATAGTGGAAAAATTCTATCGTCCAACGATTATGATTAACACCAGCCCCGCCGATGGTATCGCTCAAGGTTCCGCCCGCTCAATTCCGGGCTTCTGTTTGCTCAGCGCAATCAGAGCCTGCTCCCGGCATTTAATCGAATTCGGCGGCCACGAAATGGCAGCCGGCTTAACCATCGAAACCCAGAAGATAGACCAATTCGCAGCCGAATTTGAGGCCTATGCAAGGCAAAACTTGAGCGAAAATGATGTGGTCGCCAAACTGCACATCGACGCAGTGGCCAAATTGGGCGAATTCGGCAATAGCCGGACCGTCAGCGAGCTGCAAATGCTCGGCCCTTTCGGCCAGGGCAATCCCAGACCGGTTTTCGCAACAAAAGGCGTTCGTCTTGCCTCCCCGCCGAGAAGGGTCGGCACGAGGGGCGAGCATTTGCAACTTGCTATAACCGACAATACAACCGCAATCCGCTGCATCGGCTTCCGGTTCGG
>JAUVYZ010000020.1 GCA_030602845.1 Phycisphaerae bacterium
GTTTTGGCCTCGGCTTCAACCCTTGCTTTTTCTTCAGCTATTGCTTTTGACTCGGTTTCGGCCCTTGCCTTTTCCTCAGCTGTTGCTCTGGCTTCAGCTTCAACTCTCGCTTTTTCTTCAGCTACTGCTCTGGCCTCTGCTCCAGCTCTGGTCTTTTCTTCAACTTTTGCCCTGACCTCGGCTTCGACTCTGGCCTTTTCTTCAGCTACTGCTTTTGCCTCGGTTTCGGCCCTTGCCTTTTCTTCAGCTACTGCTCTGGCCTCTGCTTCTACCCTCGCTTTTTTTTCAGCCTTTGCTCTGGCTTCTGCTTCGACCCTTGCTTTTTCTTCAGCTTTTACTTTTGCCTCGGCTTGGACTCTTGCTTTTTGTTCAGCTACTGCTCTTAACTCGGCTTCAGTCCTTGCCTTTTCTTCAGCTACTGTTCTTAACTCGGCTTCAGCCCTTGCCTTTTCCTCAGCTTTGGCTTTTAACTCGGCTTCGACTCTTACCTTTTCTTCAGCCTTTGCTCTGGCCTCTGCTTCTACCCTCGCTTTTTTTTCAGCTTTTGCTTTTGCCTTTGCCTTTTTTTCAGTTTTTGCTCTGGCTTTTGCCTCGGCCTTTGCTCTTATCTTCTTTTCAGCTTCAGCTCTGGCTTGAACTCTGGCTTTTGCTTTGGCTTCGGCCCTGACTCCCTTCTTACCTATACAGGAAGGGTCTAACGGCCAATGTTTCTTTCCGCATTTTTCACATGTCGGCGTAAATTTCTCATCAGGGAACGGGATTGATTTTATAATAATTTTGGAAACCGGCTTCTCTTTAGCTTCATCCGTCCCGCTCTTTTTCTTACCGGCACAAAGGCGGAAGGGCCAATGTTTCTGTCCGCACTTCTTACATGTCGGTATAGCCTTCTTAGTGGAAGTGCTGTCACGAACAAGCTCAACCGCTTTTGCCGGCGTCTTTGTGACCTGTGACTTAATTTCTATTGGGGGTGCTGCCATTTACAAGGTTTGGGTATTTTGTTAGTTTCTCTGAAAGCCATCTGGAACTTTTTCTATATAACAACAAGAAATCATCGATACATCCATTTTTAACACTACTCATCCACTTCATTTTCGATAGTTTTTTTCAATACTTTAAGGTTTTTCCATATAGTCAGGTCGCTTTTGGAGTCACGGCTGTTTGTCCGGTGCCTGGTAGAGCCACAGCAAATTGTGTATTCACTGTTTTAGACGGGATTTGACAAGCAGCGGCAGGGCGCGTTATGTTACAGGCCTGATGAGTAACCCTAATGCAAATAAAGCCCCCAGGCCGATTTATGTAATCGCCGGCAAAGAAGATTCTCTGCTCAACGCCCGGTGCCAGGAGCTTCTTGAGAAGCTATTAGAGCCGTCGCAAAGAGCCACCGGACTCTTTAGCGTCGAAGGCGCTGTAGTCTCGGCTTCCGAGGTGCTGGATGAACTGCGGACCGCACCGTTTCTGACCGAAAGAAGAGTTGTTGTTGTAAAAGACGCAGACAAATTCATTTCTGAAAACCGTCAGTTGCTCGAAAGGTATTTTGATAAGCCCTGCCCCACCGGCATACTTGTATTGACGGTAACCAATTGGGACGCCCGGACCAAACTGGCCAAGAAACTATCCGAGGTCGGCACACTAATCAGCGTAACGCAACCCAAAGCGTCGCAACTGCCGTTCCGTCTCATCGAATATAGCAGAGATGCACACGGCAAAAATCTAACCAAAGATGCAGCCGAACTTCTAATCGAGCTGACCGGCGATACCCTGCCCCGACTGTACAGCGAAATCGACAAGCTGGCCACATTTGCAGATACCGAAAAAGTCATACACGTTCGACATATAGAATCACTGATTGGCCATAATCGTATATTCGGTGCTTTTTCGGTGATTGATGCTTGTCTGGGCGGGAATGTCGCGCGGGCGATCGATCGGCTGAGAAATATGTTCGCAGAGGACAGAACAGCGGAGTACTCCGTCGTCGGTGCTTTTGCGTTTCATTTCCGCAGGATGTTCAACGCCAAAGTTTTGCTTGAAAAGGGCGTTCGGCCAGCCGAGATTGCGAACCGGCTGCGAATCTGGAGCAATAAAGACAGTTTTCTTGCACAACTGCGAAAGATGACTTTGAAACAAATCGGCGAGAACTTACAACAATTAGCCGCGACCGATTATGCGATAAAAACCGGCCGAACAAAAGCCGAAGTAGCAGTAGAGCAATTAGTGTTAAGACTCACTACCGGCTGTGATACCCGCTGAAGCTCGGCGTTCAACGTGCAAACAACCTGGCAGAGGCATTCCATATGTTACCATTTGCTTTGTCATCGCGAGGAACTATTCGTTATCTATCTGGACTTTCTCTTTCTTGTACTGTTCCAATTCCGCCGCCAGCCTGTCGCGTTCACTATGGAGGTCGTAATACTCTATGGCCTGTCGAATAGCGGGCTTGAACTCTTCCTCGAGTTTCCACGGCTTGGTGATGAACTTATAAATTTCCCCCTGGTTAATCGCCGTCAGCAGCGTGGTTATCTGGGTATATCCCGAGAGGACCATCCTGACGATGTGGGGATACTCCTCTTTGACGATTCTAAGAAGCTCAAGTCCGGACATCTCAGGCATACGCATGTCGGTTACGAGTACGTGTACTTCATTGTTCTTGAGAACTTCAAGAGCTTCTTCGCCGCTATTGGCGAAAAGGGCATTGTATGGCTCATCCAAAAGTCCTCTTTTGAGCGACCTGAGGATTTTTTCCTCGTCATCCACAAATAATACTGTTCTTTTTTCATCCATCTTTTATCTCCTCTTTATTGTTTGGAGTTTTCTTCGCTAACCGGCAGTTTCATTGTAAGTTGTGCGAACAGAACGACATTTGTTACCCCACTCATATAAATGTTTGTTTCTCGCCGAAATCAACATCTTAATAGCAAAATGAAAGTCTATTTTCTCAGGATTGGTTTTTTCTGCCATTTTTTCAATGAAGCTCATCAGGCTTTCACGTTCGCTGTGGAGGTCATAGAACTCTATGGCTTGACGAACAATCGTCCGGAGCTCTTCATTGAGTTTCCACGGTTTGGTGATGTATCTGAAAATCTCTCCGTGGTTGATTGCAGCCAGCAGAGTGTCTTTATCAGAATATGCCGAGAGAACTAACCGAATAACGTGAGGATGCTTATTCTTGAGAATTTTGAGAAGCTCAAGTCCGTCCATCTCAGGCATGCGCATATCGGTTACGATTACATGCACTTGCTTCTTTTGGAGGATTTTAAGAGCCTCTTTCCCACTCTCGGCGAAAAGAGTTTTGTACGGTTCGTCCGCAAGTGTCCTTTTCAAAGACTTCAGGATTTTTTCATCATCGTCTACAAATAATACTGTTCTTTTCTCCATCGTTCGTTATCTCCTTTTCTATACTTTCTCTCCGAACCTGGGGCCATACTATTCCAATTGCTCTACCGGCCTGTCGCATTTACTATAGAGGTTGTAATAATCTAACGCCTCCCGGACAGCTGGTTTGAGCTCTTCCATCAATTCAGATGACTTGGTAATGAACTTGAAAACCCCTTCCTCGTTAACGGCCTCGAGCAGGGTGCTTACTTGCATATATCCCGAGAGAACCATCCTGACGACGTGGGGATACTGTTCTTTGACGATTCTAAGAAGCTCATCTCCGGACATCTCAGGCATGCGCATATCGGTTACGATTACATTCACATCATTGTGCTTGAGGATTTCAATGGCCTCTTTGGCACTATTGGCGAAAAGAGTTTCGTATGGTTCATCAAAGAGAGCCCTCTTGAGAGACCGGAGGATTTTTTCCTCATCGTCCACAAATAACACTGTCCTTTTTTCCTCCATCTTTTATCTCCTTTCCACCGTTTTGTTCTTTAGTTTTAACGGGAAGCTTTATTGTGAATTTCGTCCCCTTGCCGACGGTACTATCGACGAGGAGTTCGCCCTTGTGCTTGTTCACGATGATGTCATAGGAGACGCTGAGTCCGAGGCCTGTGCCCTTGCCGACCGCCTTGGTTGTAAAGAAGGGGTCGAATACCTTCGATATCTTGTCAGGAGGTATCCCGCAACCATCATCGGCGATTTCACAGACCACGTTTTTATCCTTCGCGTATGTCCTGATTGTGATAGTTCCCTTGTCATCTCTTTCCTGAGATTTGATTGCCTGAGCCGCATTTATAAGTATATTGAGGAATACCTGGTTTATCTGGCTCGAGTCGCAGAGGACCGGAGGTAATTCGGAAAACTCGGTTTTGACATCGGCATCATATTTTATCTCATTGCCCGCTACAACCAGCGTGGCCTCAATGCCATCATTTAGGTTGTATTCGTCGAGACTTCCCGGCTGGTCGATTCTCGAGAAGTCTCTGAGGTTCTGAATGATATTGGTGACCCTGTCGAGGCCTTCTCTGGAATCATCGAACAATCCCTGGATGTCTTCAAGGATAAAGTCCATCTTCATATCATCCCGTGATTTGCTTATGGCGTCTGCTTTTTTCAGCAGTTCCGTCTTTTGCTCAGTTTTAATTTTCCCGATTAGCTCATCTTCCATTTCGAGCACGCTCTGGATTTTTTTTATGTAATCCTCCAGCGTCTGGAAATTACTGGCGACAAAGCCCACCGGCGTGTTCATCTCGTGTGCGACGCCGGCGGCGAGCTGGCCGATGGACGCCAGTTTTTCACTTTGTACCATTTGGGACTGCATCTCTTTTAGTTCCTTGTTGGCTTTTTCGAGTTTTTCGTAAGCGAGGCGTGTGGCTTCCTCGGCTTGCTTGCGCCCAGTAATATCACGCGCGACCGCTATTATGTAGTCCTGCTTCTTCTGGCTTAAGAGCTTCAGACTTGTCTCCGCGAAAAATGTCGTTCCGTCCTTGTGCTTATGCCGGCCTTCTACAATGGTATCTCCCTTTTGTTTGAGTTCTTTAATACGCTCCTGCCAAGCAGAATCATCCTTTATAGACTCATCGATGTCTTTAAGGGTCATATCGAGTAATTCTTCCCGCGGATATCCAAGACTGGCGCAGGCCCTGTCGTTTACATCCAGAAAACGACCCCATTTAGGCTCTATAACAAAAATAGAGTCATTTGACCGGTCTGTCAGACTTCGAAATAATTCCAGCTTCTCTCCGGTCTGTCTGCGTTCTGCAACTCCGCCCAGATGCTCAGCAACGGCATTTAACAAATCACGTTCTTCTTTAAGGAACGGGTCTTCGTCGCATTTCGGTCTCTCTTCAAGATAGTAAACCTCAACAGCTCCGGCTTTCTCTCCGTGTACCTCTATCGGAGCATACTGACTCAATTCAGTTTTTTTGAAATTATCCGTTTTATATTCTATCCCATCGAAAGTGATTCTTGCGCAAGTAATGTCAGGATACTGATATGCGTTAGGAATCAGATTGACCGCCTCCCGGCATATTTGCTCCCATGAAATTTGTGGCCGCTCAATAAGCCTGGACAGCCCAAAAAGGCAATTAAGCTCTTTGTTGCGTTCTCCCATATCGTGCAGAAGCCCTTCTAACTCTTTTTCCACCTGCTCACGCTCAGCGATTTCCCGGTTGAGATTATCCGCCGATGTAGTTGTAGTTTGTAAATCCTCCACCATTTTTTTGAAAGATGCAGCTAATTTACCGAGCTCATCGTTCGACCCAGTCTCAATCCGGACATCCAGATTCCCCTTGCCGATTTCGGCCGCAGCGTCTCTGAGTCTTGTAATAGGTCCGGAAATGGAGGTTGAGATGAAGAAACCCAGTACAACAGCCAACATTGCCACCGCCAGTGAGATTACTAATATAGTATTCCTTAACTTGGCAACAGGAGCAAATATTTCTTCTGTTTCATGCTCAATTACCAAAATCCATCCCAGGCCTTTATAATCTTTATAACCTTTTGATTTAGCATGAGCAAATAACTCATCCCCTTCGCCGGCCTTATCACCTTCCGCTATAAAATAGTCAAGGTGTTCTTCTTCCTGGTGGAAACGAGATAATAATTTATGAGATACGTCCTCAAAAAATTCAAAGTCTTCCGTTGAATAAATGAGCTTGCCGTCTTTAGTAAGCAATTTAAATTCTGTAGTCTTGTATCCTGCGGTGGCCTTTGCTTCTTTTAAAATACTAATTGCTTCCTCAATATTCAAAACAACCTTCATAACACCCAGGAAATTTCCATTCTCATCATCAATTCTTATTCCAATATCAGTAGAATAAACCTCCGCACTTTCATCATACTCAACATCTGCTACATATAGGCCATCTTCTTTTGCCGCTTGCCACCATTCTTCATCATCTTGTCTGTAATCGGTTGTCTTTCCTGTTTGAGCTGCATTAGCACCATATTTGTTTGTTACAAAAACTTCACCAAGAACCTTATAGCCGTATTTTTCTTCATAGAATTCTGTTTTTTCTCTTAATTCTTTTGATAATCTATTGTCTATCAATTCCTGCATAAAAGGTGTTATTTCTTTTTGCGGTACAGAAGTCCATTCCTGGTCTTTTTCGTTAACATAGGCCTCTATATTATCTAATTGCTCAAGTTTCTGATTTGATTCCAAAACAGTCTTCTGCAGTATCAAATCCCTGGAATACTCCTGGAAAACTTCAATTCTGTTATAGATATTTCTATCTATTGAATCCAACGCTTCAATAGCCGAAGATACAGAACTTTCTCCAATAGATTTTTGCAGGGCTTTTCGGCTTGCATGAACAGCAAGATATCCGACAATCCCAATCAATAATGCGACGCCTACAAATCCGAAAATCAATTTATGGCCTATCCGCATTTTACATATCCTTTATCTTTAGTTCTTTGCCAACGACAAGGTTTCCATGCAAACAAACACACTTTCGTAACAGTGTTAATCAGACCAAATGATTGTCCTAACGTCTTTGCCTGATGCCTATAGCCGCCCTTTTTGAAAACAGAATCACATTAAAATATCGGCGTAAGTAAACCGGCACTTTGCCTAATGTAAAACTAAGCTTTGCGAAGCCCTATATTGTCAGCTTCTGAACAGCATAAGTGCCTTATTGAAGGGATTATAGGACTGATTTTGATGTGTTTAGAACGAGTTATTATTTTTCGGACGGAATATTTTCGATTGTCCGCAATGTATTTCTGTTTTTGTCGTTTTCAATTTCTGCGAGCCAGCGGCCTGATTCGGATTTGCTGTAGCCCAAAAAGGCGCTGGTTTTGTCGTGATTTTCGAAGGTCTTGCAGGCCTTGCGCTTGTTCGTATTTGCGTAGCAGTATATGCAGCCGTGCGGACAGGTATCATACGTTCCAATGTCTGTGCTCTCTGTGCAGCCGCACTCGTTTCTTGTGGGTTTTTCTTTGTATTGCAGACCGCCTGGATAAAACAACTGTTCAATGATGCCGCCGTCGATACAATGTGCTTTTTTGATTTTCGGTCCGAGCAGATAATCGCCGCAGCATGAGGACATCTGGATTCCATAATGGGCCGCAATGTCTGCCAATTCGTTTGCCAAATCAATCTTAAAATCGCTGCTGTAATCAAAAATTTTTAGACCTTTTGACTTCTCAAACTCAGCAAAATTACGAATGACCTTGCCGTATTTTACCACGAAGCTGAAATAACAGCGCTCAACATATCCGGCCAACTCAGACGCAAGCTCTTCAAACGCTCTGATGTAATAATCGCGGTCGCAGATAGCTGAAATGATGATTGGGTCAAACCTCCAATTTATATGCCGGGGCGAATAGGTTTTACTCAGCTCCTTTAATGCGTCAATAGCCACCTGTTTTTCCACATTACTTTCAAAGACGCTCGGCAGGCCGGTAACGGTATAGTTGAAATAGAATTTGTACCCCAAACCATCGATGATTTTCAGGCTCTCGAGAAAGGGGCTAAAGTTTTTGGACCAGAGCACAAAACAAACAACGTCTTCGGGCTTTAGCGAGACAATATATCTCTGTCCGCCAAAGGGATGCACCACGCCTGCAAAGCCGTCTTTTAGCCGGCCCATAAACCAATCTCCGTAAAACGCCGGGACATCTGTTCTGCGGGATACCGAAATAATTCTCTTCATTGCTCGCCAACTTTTAAGGCAGGATTCGCCCTTTTCCCTTCAAGCGCCACTGTTATGAATTGTATCCGGCCAAATGATGAAAATTGAACCCTGCAAACAACCTTGCAAAAGGGATAAAAACCGGAGAGGGCGGGATTCGAACCCGCGGTAGGGACAAGCCCTACACAGCCTTTCCAAGGCTGCTCCTTAAGCCGCTCGGACACCTCTCCAAATTAGTTTTGAGTTTTTAGTTCTAAGTTTTTAGTTCTGCATTTTCGTCTCGTCGCCGCTCGAAGAAATTTTGCAGTTGCTCCCTACATTCTTTTTCCAATACGCCGGCCGTAACTTCCAATCTGTGATTTAATCTCTCGTCGCCAACGATATTATACAAAGTCCCGCACGCCCCGCTTTTGGGGTCGCTGCACCCGTAACACAGTCTGTCCATTCTGCTCAGTACCAGCGCCCCGGCACACATAGGACAAGGCTCTAACGTAACATACATCGTACAGCCATTTAATCGCCAGCTTTGGCGAGCTGCCGCCGCCTGCGTTAAAGCGATTATTTCAGCGTGGGCGGTCGGGTCTCGGAGCTGCTCTCTTTGGTTGTATGCCTTGCCGATTATCCTTTTTTCACAAACTATAACCGCCCCGATGGGCACGTCGCCGTTGTCTTCAGCAATCCGGGCCGCTTCAATAGCCACCCGCATAAACCGCTCATCTTCTTTAGTGTTCGGCTCTTCAGTATTCATCGCTCAACAGCCAATAAAAAACTACCCCCAAGGGGAGTCGAACCCCTGTCTCCAGGATGAGAACCTGATATCCTAAGCCACTAGACGATGGGGGCAATAGCGGCGGTTGGATTCGAACCAACGACCCTGGGCTTATGAATCCCATGCTCTAACCAGCTGAGCTACGCCGCCAAAGTGTTTAATAGTAAATAATAAGCTGTGTTAATTGTACGAAAAATATTCTTTTTGCCTGCTACAGCTTTTCTTGAATTATAGCCGGGATTTCGGGCCTATCAAGAACAAAAAATGCAAAATCAACCGGATATTCGGCGTTACTTTCGGTAAACGGGCGCTTTAAAGTAGAGTTGCTTGATGGCGGCCCCACCAATATCACGTCTCAGAATTACTCGACCTTCTTATAAAATTCAGCTTCCCGGTCGGAAAGTCTTTTCTGCCGAATCATTGTACGAATGCGCTGCAAATCTACATCTCTTGGCTCACCGCCGGAGGATACTGAAACGGCGGTTTGGCCGAAGCCAGCTGGAACGACTTGCAAGAACCTGCTTACGGAAACCGTCGATACAAGTGCTGCTGCTATAAGGACGCCCACCACAAAGTATCGGGACAGCACCTTCCTTGCTCGTGCCTTGTGGCTCGTGACACGTGCCTCGAGCGACGAGCGACGAGCGACGAGCAACGGGTAGCGGCACCTGTCACAATATATGCAATCTTTTTTGTCTTTGCCGGTAAGGCCAAACTCACAACTGCCGATTTTTTTTGCCGGCAGGTACCGCTTTAGTACTCCCACGTTGTTAAGCAGCGACAGGAAAGCCCCTACCGGACACAGATACCGGCACCAGAAGCGAGTATAAAAAACCGAGCCTATCAGAGCTATCGCCGCTATCAGCAATATTGACAATTGCCAAAATTGCAAGTTGAAAAATGAAATAAGCGGGTCTGAACCAAGAGTCGTACGGTTTCTCGAAAAAAAGAATACAATTATCAAAATTAAAAGGACCACATATTTGACAAATCTTGCTTTTTGCATCTTGTCTGCCGCTACCGGCTGCTTAAATCTTCCAGGAACGACGTAGCCAAGCAGTTCCTGTGCAGCGCCGAATGGGCAGATGTAGCCGCAATAAATGTTGCCAAAGATTATTACCAAAACCGGCACTCCTATAACCAGCAAAAACGCACCTGCCAGTCCTGCAGCAGGGGTGTGCAAAGACAATACGGTCGCTATTTGTTCTGTGGAATACTGGGCGTTCAAGATAATCCCCCCCACGACAAGATTAAGCGAAAGCACAGCGAGTCTGCTCCAGAATCCTCCGTAGTAGATTACAATCAAAGCAAGTATGAACGCACTAATCAGATATATTCCCTGGGTGTCCGGCAGATAGTTGGCCTGATAAGCTCTGCCTTTGGGCCCGGGTTCCAGAGACCAGCCGAGAATTTGTGTGGCGAACCTGTGCCCTGATGTTTCCAGCGCCGAAAGAATCGCTTCAGAGCTGACAGTGGCGCCGGTTACCGCATCAACATCGGCAAACGGCTCAGAGGCGAAAAGCTGTTGGCCATTGAGAGAGTCGCGCCAGGTGATGTTATTTGCGTCCGGTTGGCGGGGTTCCCCAAACACCATCTTTCGCGTTTGGGGGCCCCTGCTAAGGAGGTTAAGATACGCAGGCGTTTCATTTGACCGTATTATATGGAAGTTAATCAATTTGCCGGCAGCGTCCACATAAATCGCAAGATTCATCTTCCCTCCAAAACCGCGAACCCCAGGCGCCAAGTCTACAGAGCTGAAGATATATCCGGTCAGATTATCGTTGGCGTCGGAAACACTAAAATAGTTGATTGCTCGACCACTCTCAGCAAGGTCTCCTGACATCTGCTCAATGTTTGATCCGCCGGCCAGTGCTTGAGCTGCATATTGTGGCAGTGACGGTCTCAGACGTGCAGCGGCGGCAATGAGCAGATTCGAGCACAGAATAACTGATATCCCAATACCAAATAGGATGTACCCCGCCCCTCGGAGGGGCGGGGTGTAACCGAGCCTGCGTCCAGCACCAAAAACGTTTGAGCGAAGCTCTTTTGGTGCTGGATATATCTTCAGTGCTGCAGGTGGCACATTGGCCAGAATAAGCAGAATAAATACAAATAGCGTTACCTTTGCCCCGAGCACAGGAACAAGTGCAAGCCCTGTCAGCAATCCTCCCACTGAGGCACCGAGGTGGTCGGCCATCTCAAGCGAACTGGCGACCTGGCCGGTTTCAAAATCAGCATCGGCCAGCTGCCGGGCGGCCAGTGGAAAGTAGCAGCCGGCACACAAGCCGCAGAGAACAAACGCAATCGCAAAAGCCGGGTGTGTCCAACGTTCAGCAGGCCAAAAAGCAATTGTGGCAAGTATCAGCGTATGAACAAGTATTACCGCAAATATGTAGCCCGTGACCCGTGACCCGTGACCCGGGCGACGAGCCCCGTTAGAAATCTTCCAATGGGAATAGGTAATACGACGCAAAAAGGAAAAAATTCTAACGGGGCGAGCGACGAGCGACGAGATTAGGGCTGCACCGATGGTTAGGCCCACCATAAATACGGATGAGATAACGCCGATGTGCAGGTACAGCGAGCCGAACCGGGTTTGATATATATACATCAGGACAATTACCACCCCGATTGCCGCCCAGCCAGCTGAGAAAACCAGAAACGTACTGTCAAACCCAGCACCAAAAGAGCTTTGCTCGGACGTTTTTGGTACTGGGCGAGCTGTCTTTAGAATATAAATAACTCGCAAAGCCACAAAAACCAAAACAGGGATAAAAAAGGCCAACGGGCCGGCCAGGGCAAGGTGTTTAACAAATCTTGTAATCGGTGCCCCCGATTGTTTCGCTGCAAGCAATAAACTGTATAAATGCGTCAAAGGCCTGGAATCACGATTAATCAGCAAACGCTCAGGCAAATCCGCACTCGAATAATTCTCGAGAGCGGCAGCGGCCCGGCCCGGCAAATAAACCGAAAGCAAAGCTGCCGGAGGAAAAACATCGGCTCCACCTTCTATCGCGGCAAAGCGGTCTCGCAGAGTGCCGGGTGCGCCGGTAAGGTTTTCAGAGTCAGATACAATAAACCATGTGTCCTCACCGGGTGTTAGAACAGGCTGCGGGAAAGGAACCCTTTCAAGCGTCAGCTTTGTCGAGGCACCAAGATTGATTAGCTCGGTGCCCATAATGTTTTCCCCGCCTGCTACGCGGACCGCCAAAACGCCGTCAGCTCTTAGAGATTCTTTAACCCGGCGATAGAATTCAAGTGTGTAGTAGCGATTCAGAACCGAGCTGGTCGCATCGGGTAGATTGAGGATTACTAAGTCATAATATCGCTTCTTTTGGGCCAGTAACAAGCGAATGTCAGTCGTGTTGGGGTCAAAACGCTCGTCCGTTGTCTTAAATTCAGTCGGCAGAAAGTCGGCCAGCTTCTGCACATATTCGTTGTCGCAATGTGTCCAGGTCACTTGCTCAATCTGCGGTAAGCGCAAGAATTCCTGGCAGAGACCTAACCCCGAGCCAATGACCAGAATCCGCCTGGCGTCAGGATTTTGGCAGAGACCAATAGCTGCTATCCGGCCGGCCGTACTTTCATCGGGTAGTGTCTCAACGACACTACCTTCACGCATAGCTATCCACTGGTCGCGGTAGACTCCATAGAGATACTCGGCCTGAGCTGTTTGGAATGAGCCACGCAGCGCATTCTTGGGAAGCAGCTTGGTCCATTTTATAATCCGCACCTGTTGCATCAGGGCCTTGTCAGCACCGCCAAACAAACAAACTAAAACACATACCGGCACAAAAGCCCAACGCCATCTTTTTAGGTTCCCATTTGCCCTGGCAAGCTGCACGTAAAATACTGATAGCGAGACAATAAAGGCGAGTATAAAGAAAATCCTTGCCGAACTTACGCCGAAACCAAGAAGCACGGTCACACCCAGCCCGCCTAAAAAACTTCCCACTGCTTCAATAATATATACCCGCGAAACGGGAAGTCTTTGGTCCTGCTGGACCCATCGGCAGGCAATAGGAAACAGCATTCCAGTGATGATACTG
>JAUVYZ010000236.1 GCA_030602845.1 Phycisphaerae bacterium
GTGGGTGCCGTCACTATCCCCGAGACATCATCGAGCTTGACGGCGATGTATTCGAGCTGGACCCTGTCGGGCAGCTTATACCCGAAGCCGTAAGGGTTTTCCTCGCTTACGGCACCGGCAAAGAATTTTTTGTATTTGTCAAAGTGCTCGACTATTTTTTCTTCGTTTGGTTCGGATTGAGTTTCGGCAAACACAGCCGAATCAAATCTTACAAATTCAGCGTCGATTGTTTCCCTTTCCCGGCTTACATTGTGCATTATCTGCGCCGCTGTAACATCTTGCCCTGAGCAAGTCATCCTGGCATATTCCAATACCGCCAGTAATTTCCCGAACGTCGCTCGCATCTCTTTGGTAAATTGTGGTATTTGCGGCATTATTCTTGCTAACAGTTTGCCCGAATCCTCGTTTGATATTCTAACTCCCGCGAGCCGGGCTTCGTTTTTCAAACAATGCCAGTATATATCGCCTGGCATCGGACGCCTGTAAATATCATTGATTTGTTTATCGCTTATCCTGTACCCGTTTACTCTTATCATTTGTTTTATGTACCTGGTTAATGCCGGTGAAGTTCCCCGCTCGGAAAAGAGCAGTTCGCCCAGCAGAAGCGCTTGCAGGTCTTGCACATTAGATAATGGAACGCCGATGCTTCTCAGCAGCTCATCTACCCCCAGCCGCGTTAGAATTCCCAGTTCTCGCATCGCCACAGCCCGGTCTTTCTCCGTTATTTTCCTGTTATCTCCGAAGTATGCCACTGTGTTGCGCCGGCCTGTTCCTATTCTACCGAAGTATCGCAGAGCCGGGCCTGCCACAAAGGCGAACATTATAATGACGACAACAATGGCCATCACTTTCATCTTATTTTTGCGAAACCATTTAACTAAATTCATATCTATGCTCCGAATTCGCTTCAAATTGCCGTTTCTACGGATTTTTGAAGTTTTAGAGTATATGCAACTGCCTGAGCATTGCAAGAAAAATCGGTTCCCTACAAATGATTTGAATTTCACCGCCAGTTGTCTTATGATAGAAAGACAGATGACAGAGGACAGATGACAGAGAACAAAGGACAGAGGACAGAGAAGTCAAATAAATCAGCTCAGGCCTTCACCGAGGCTTGCAATTATTTGCCCGGCGGGGTCAACTCGCCGGTAAGGGCCTTTGGCGGCGTGGATATCGGACCGCTTTTCATCGAGCGCGCAGTCGGCTCAAAAATCTACGATATTGACGGCAATGAGTATATTGACTACGTTGGCTCCTGGGGCCCGATGATACTCGGACACGCTCATCCTGCGGTAATAAAAGCCATTGGCGCCGCAACGAAAAAAGGGACCTCGTTCGGGGCGCCGACATTGGCTGAAACCGCCCTGGCCAAAAAAATAATCGCTGCTTTCGACTCTATCGAAAAAGTCCGTCTTGTAAGCAGCGGCACCGAGGCGGTAATGACTGCTATCCGACTGGCCCGTGCATATACCAAAAAGGATTTAGTAATCAAAATGGCCGGCTGTTATCACGGCCACAGCGATTCACTGCTTGTCGCTGCAGGTTCCGGCCTTGCCGAAAAAGTAAAAAAATTAACCGCAGAGAGCGCCGAGAACGCGGAGAAAGAAAAGAACATGGATTCCTGCCTTCGCAAGAATGACAATGTTAAAAACTCAGCGGTCTCTGCGAACTCGGCGGTAAGAGACACCACTGCCTCAAGTGCCGGCGTGCCCGATTCGATTGTTAGGATGACCGTCGTAATCCCGTATAATGATATCGAAGCGGCAAAGACTGCCTTTGATATGCACAAAGGCCAAATCGCCGCAGTTCTGGTTGAACCTGTCGCCGCAAATATGGGCGTGGTGCCGCCCATCGATGGTTATCTGGCAACACTTCGAAATTTATGCGACCAAAACGAGGCGCTGTTGATATTCGACGAGGTGATAACCGGTTTTCGCCTTGCCGCCGGCGGGGCACAGGAGCTTTTCGGCGTAAAAGCTGATATTATCTGCCTCGGCAAAATCATAGGCGGAGGACTGCCCGCAGCCGCATTCGGTGGCCGAGCTGATATTATGGCTCTGCTCGCCCCGGCCGGTCCGGTCTATCAGGCCGGCACCCTCAGCGGCAACCCAATCGCAACCGCAGCGGCCAATGCGACGCTGGATTTACTTGATGCTCGATGCTGGATTCTCGATTCTCGACGAGTATCGAGTTACGAGTATCTAGAATCGAGAACAGCTCTGTTAGAAGCCGGCCTGGCCAATGCTGCTAAAGACGCCGGTATTGCTGTTACAATTAATCGTGTCGGCTCGATTATGAGCTGTTTCTTTACTTACAGGCCGGTGCGGAACTTTGCCGATGTCCAGTCAACCAATATAAAACAGTTTAAAAGGTTCTTCGCAGAAATGCTAAAGCAGGGCGTTTACCTTGCGCCAAGCGCTTATGAGGCGATGTTTGTTTCACTGGCCCACTCGCAGCACGACATTGAAAAGACCATCGAGGCAGCCGAAAACATCTTCCGCAAAATAAAAGGCGAAAAATTTCAAACTTAGGGTCTTTTTGAAAAAGATTTTTGGGGGATGATTCACTAAAGACGCTCGGATATTCAGTTAGACCCGGAAAAATAATATTTTATTATAACTTCGTGTATCTTCGTGACCTTCGTGGTAAAAATTAAAAAACAGGCAGGTTTTGCTTGTTCTAACGGTCTTTGTATGTTATTATTGGACAAACACGATGTAGCGGTGCCCTTTTAGTGCGCCGCAAAATATTAGTGATTTTTCAGGAGTCACGTAAAATGTGCGAAGAAATGAAAACTTTAGTTTCCCGGTTCGCAGAATACCTTAAAAAATCCGAAAGACAACTTGGGTGCTTTCACAAGTATCAATCACAGGTTGAGGGGTGGTTTAAGGGTGAACTGCTCTGCTTCCTTGACCGGGAAAAACGCACAGGCCGCTTGTTCGACTTTGGACGAGAGAGGCAGGACCACGGTGGTTATAACGGCATGAAGGTAGATATAATGTTAAAATTTGATAACATGCCCCCTTCGTGGGTAGAGTTGAAGCACTGGATAGGATATCAGAATGAAACACCATATAACCCCTCCTCGTATTTTATGACCACCACCTGTGTCAAACCTGTGGTTGAGAGGCTATTGACAATACCTGAAAATAGTGACAAATTCATGCTCGTGCCTTTCACCCCGAATCCAGGTTCCAAAGGGTGGAATTCTGGAATCGAGGCGTTCAATACCAGGTTTACTTCACTGTCCGTACGTTCCTTGACGAATCCCGACGATTACCCAGAATACTTCTTTCTTGGTTTGTTACATGTGCCCGAAGGAGGCCGGCACTGATGTTCCACGCTTTTACTACTTGCCTTCGGTGCGGTAATGGTTAGAAGGAAAAAGAAGATTTGTAGGTGCTAAAAATGAATCTTGAACAGAAAGTTTGTCTTTGGATCGGCATTGCTGTTTTTGTTTTGGTTGCGCTAACTACTGAAACATCCAGGGAAACATCCGATTGGGAGGGCAATCCCGTTGGCTGGGCTGACTACGGCCCGTTAATTGCACGCCTGCTAAGTGTCAGCGTAGTGACGGTTGGACTTCTTATGTCCTTTAAGGACAAAGAAAAAAGAGAAAGTAACACCGTGAATTTGAGAAAAGGATTTAGGAGGTTAACACTGTTAGTATCTTTCCTCACTCTTGTCTTTTGGAGTGTTGTAGGAGTAATAGTGGCTTTAGTTGACCAGGATGTCAAAG
>JAUVYZ010000242.1 GCA_030602845.1 Phycisphaerae bacterium
TCGAAATTTCCGATAGTCAGCACGCAACCCTTCTCTATTTTCTCAAGGCCAGATATTGTTTCTATAATCCTCATTCTGCCCTTGCCAAGTTTTCTTCCACAGTGGGTACGTTAATGTAGATGTTCTGCCGTCAACTTAGAAGCATTAATTTACCCACCTGGGCCAAAATCTGCAATGAGCAAGAAAAATTAAAAATGTAAAGCAGAAAATTAAAAATTGACGAACAGCTATTCTTTTTCTAATCTTATCCAATAAATTATGGCACAACCAATGTTGGCAAGAGAAAAGATTAAAAACATAGTGGCGGAGCTTAAAGGCCATGCGCCGTTTACCTTGTTCGGCGCCTTTACAGGCATCGTTTTGATGCTGCTGTTTAAGAATATCAAGCACCAGACAAGCGAAACGCTGTTCTACGTATTTCACCCCGCTCATGTGCTATTAAGTGCGATGGTAACGGCCTCGATGTTTCAGCTTCACACGAAAAGGCGAAAATTCATTATGGTCCTCTTAATCGGATTTTTTGGCTCAATTGGAATTGCAACCTTGAGCGATTCGCTCATCCCTTACGTTGGCGAACTGCTTTTGGGTATGCATGTTCACGTACATTCCCACGAGCATACAAGTTTCGGTGAGCACGCACACATTGGTTTCATTGAAGGCTGGTATTTAGTAATACCGGCGGCTGTAGCGGGTGTGCTGATAGCATATCTCAGACCAAAGACAAAATTTCCCCACGCCGGCCACGTGCTGCTGAGTACCTGGGCTTCCTCATTCCATATGCTTATGGCAATGGGTGGACAGCTCTCCGTGTGGAAAGCCGTGGGCAGTTTCGGATTTTTGTTCTTAGCCGTCTGGCTTCCCTGCTGTGTTAGTGATATAGTATTCCCACTTCTGTTCGTCAGAGGCGAGCATGTACCGCACTCACACCACTGACCAAAGGTTTGTTTACACAAAAAACACGAACCAACTGGTGGACAAGCACTCGCCGGCAGGATAAAATGTCCGCAATGAAACCATACCCATTAAAATTCAGGCCGATTTACAAGCAGCGAATATGGGGCGGCCGGAAGCTGCGAGAGTTTTTCAATAAGGATATACCCCCATCCGAAAAAATCGGCGAAAGCTGGGAATTGGCCGACTTGCCGGACGACAAATCCGTAATCTCAAACGGCGAGTTAGCCGGGCAAACTCTTGACTCGATAATTCAGAAATATCCGAAAGAAATAACCGGTGACGAAAATTTCTCCGGGCCTTTTCCGCTGCTAATTAAAATTCTCGACGCCGAGGATATCTTGAGCGTGCAGGTCCACCCCGATGAGCAGACCTGCCGGCGACTGGGCAAGGGAGTGCCAAAAACCGAATGCTGGTATATTATATCTGCCGAACGCGATGCGGTAATTTATAAAGGGCTTAAAAAAGGCGTAACAAAAGAGCTATTCGCTGAGGCAGTAGAAAAAGGCAATGTTGCCGAGATGCTGGCAAAGGTGCCGGTCGAACAAGGCCAGTGTCATTTCCTTCCCGCCGGCACCGCACACGCAATTGGCCCGGGTCTACTGATAGCCGAGATTCAAACACCATCGGATACCACCTATCGCGTCTTTGACTGGAACAGAGTTGACGACACCAGAAAGGCCAGGCAGCTTCACATCGAAGAAGCGCTGGAAAGCATCCACTTCGATACCTCCAGCGATGAACTCTCGGTTACAACGGCAGGTCGGCTGATAGACTGCGAATACTTCAAGATAGATAAAGGCGCGCAAGCCAAAGGCCGTGAGCTGCTCCTTTCGCCGGGCAAAATGAAAACGCTGATTATTCTTACCGGCTCTGGAACAATTACCGAAGTCGAAGGAAATCCCGTTGATTTCAACGCAGGCGACTGCTTACTTGTCCCTGCCGATTATGAAGGAGCAATACGGTTTGCCGACGATACACAATACCTGACGGTAACCATTTAATCGATTCGAAATCCGAATATGCGAGCGTTAACTTCCGACAATCTTAAGGCAAGTTATATTGCCGTCCTTTTAGCAACGGCTGTGCTTTATGTAGCGACCTGTGCGCCGGGGCCGCTCTGGCAGGACAGCGGAATGTATCAATACCGAATCTGGCACAACGATATTGAGGGCAAGCTCGGCCTGGCACTTGCACATCCGCTATATCATCTTATCGGCATCGTGGTAAAATACATACCCCTCGGTGAATTCGCATACAGGATCAATTTGATTTCTGCGGTTGCAGCAGCATTTACCATTGCAAATCTGTTTTTACTGCTGCGATTGTGGCTGAAGAAGAATTTGCCTGCGATAATTGCCGCTGTTACGCTGGCCCTTTCACATACCTTGTGGCGGCACGCCGTAATCGCAGAAGACTATACTTTATACACGGCACTGTTATTAGCTGAATTGCTAATGCTGCTGCAATACGTTAAAACAAAACGGACGGTGTTTTTATATCTGTTAGCACTTTTCAACGGCCTGGCAATCGCAAACCATATGTGGGCTGCTATTGCCTTTGCCTGCTACGTGGTATTTTTGGCAGTTTTATTAGTTCAAAAACAAATCAGATTAAGGCACCTCGGCGTTATTGCCGGTCTATGGGTCATCGGTGCAGCTCCCTATGAATACCTCGTTGTAAAGAATATTTTTGAAAACGGTTTCTGGCCAACTTTGGCCTCAGCGCTTTTCGGCAATGAATGGCGAGGAGATGTTCTCAACACGCGTCTATCGGCCAGGCTTGTCAAAGAAAATTTTATTTTTCTGGCATACAATTTCCCGACGCCCAATTGTCTTCTCTTCTTTGCAGGTCTCTACGGGCTGAAGAAGGTGTCGCCGGGCCGCGGTTTTAAAAATGTCCTTCTGGCACTGTTAGTTCTTTTCTTTGCATTTGCTTTTCGATATACGGTGCCGGACAGATACGCATTTTTCATACCCTTTTATTGTCTGGTTTCCATCCTGGTTGGCGTCGGTTTTAATTTTCTTATCACCCGGCCCAATCGCAAAACTCTATCTTATTTAGTTCTTATCCTTGCCCTGCTGCCGGTGCCAGCTTATATCATCGCTCCTGTTGTAGCACAAAGAATGCAGTTTAATATTTCCACAAGAGCAGATGTCCCCCACCGCAATGACTACACATGGTTTTTACAACCCTGGAAGACGGGTTACAGGGGCGCGGAAAAATTCGCCGATGAGGTATTCAAGGAACTCGAACCTAATGCCGTCGTTTATGCCGACAACACGATGGTTTATCCTCTGTTATATATGCAAGAAGTTAGAGGAAAAAGAGCAGATATTAGAATCATATCCGAATACGCAAGCAGTGAAGGTTTGCCGCTATTGAGTGAAAAATCCATAGAACAATGGTTGTCGGAAGGAGACGTTTATACTGTCTCGCCGGTGGGCGAACGTAAGCAGCAGCGAATTGTCTGGAAGATAGGTGATTGACGTATTTACGTCTCAACCTTCCTTGCGAATGGCTCCCCTCAGCCCCTCCATTTTCAGGTAACCTTTCCTCCACACCACTAAGCCCGAGACTACAAAAACAAAAACATACACAACCGCAGCAT
>JAUVYZ010000163.1 GCA_030602845.1 Phycisphaerae bacterium
ATTTCCCTGACCCCTGGCCGAAAAGACGACATCACAAAAGACGCTACTTCTGCCCGACCAATCTCGAACAGCTCCTCCGCTGCTTAAAGACCGGCGGACAATTAAAAATCGCTACCGACCACGCTGATTATTTTGAACAAATAAAGAAACTTGTAGGGGCAGGCCCATGTGCCTGCCCTTCAGTAGGGGCAGGCCAACGTGTCTGCCCTTCACTTGAAAAAATTGAATTCCTCCCCGCCGCTGGCGCCGACACCGGCGAATGCACCGGCACAAACTACGAAAGAAAGTACCTCAAAAAACAAATACCAATCTACACCCTCGCCGTAAGAAAAATATAGCCGATTCGCAAATCGGCTCACTATTCACCGTCCACGAACTACGACATGAACTTCACGAGATACCAGTATCGAACATCGAATCAACGGCTCTCCAACTGCTTCAGCGTCGCACGTGTAACTCGCTGCACATAATTATCCCTGTCTTTCAATCCGGCTCTTATCTGGTCCAGAGCCGGCCGGGCCTTTTCACCAATCTTGTTCAGGGTGATAATCGCGTACAGCCGTGCCTTGTCTGTTTTGTCTCTCAGCGCTTCAGCCAGCACCGGCAGCGCTTCTTTCTCTTGGCCCCAGTCGCAAAGTGCGTGCGCCGCGGCGATGCGAACAATCGCCGCCGGGTCCTTCAGTGCTTTTCTAAGCGCCGCTTTTGCCCGCTTCACGTCCCCGGCTCCCTTACAGTTATTGTGTAAACCGACCACCGCCCAGTAGCGAACCGAGCCGTACTCATCGTTCAACGCTTCAAAATACCTCGGTATCGCTTTTACGCCTTCGCCGTCCAACTTCTTGATTTTTCGCAGCCGTTTCAGCAAATCCATCTTATCGAGCTTGTCCCGCCAATGCGGTGTGGTTACAGGTGGCGGACCAACTACTACGGGGTCGCCGAGTTTGAACTTCACCTCGCTGCTGTCCCTGAATCCAATTCGGCAGGCCTTCGCACGCAGTATTTGCCCTGGTTTTAGCAGCACTTGTTTTGTGTACAGTTTCCAGCCGCCTCTTTTGTTCCCGCCGCCTTCGATTCTGTACGCAATCGAAGCACCATGCGTCGGAGACCAGATTCCTATGGTGGCTTCGGTTTTCGCGCTCGCGGGGCCGGCGACCAACAGCGGAGCTGCTGTATTCTCCAATATCCCGCCAGGCCGCTTCATCTCATCAAACTCCGGCTCCGGAATCAGCCCGATATCGCTGGTCTCTTTGACCCATTTAGCATGCACCTTCCGCATCCGCTCGAGTACATTCCTGTACTTCGGCTCACCCGCCAGGTTCTTGACCTCGTGCGGGTCGCTCTGCGTATCGTAAAGCTCCTCAACCGGCTTGGTCGCCTCAAAATACTGCATCTGAGGCCCCTTGAGCTTGCCCTCCGCGTTAAGCCGACGCATCTCCTGCATCGTCGGCATCCGGTTCATATACTCGATGTCCTGACCGCGCGTAACATACGGCATATAGTTGCGAATATATTTATAACGCTTGTCACGCACCGCACGAATAAGGTCGTATGCCTCATCCATACGGTCGCGCGCAGCAAAGATATACTCACGCGCCTTGGCCTTCTGACTACCAATGAATGCCTTGCCTTGTATATGCTTTGGTATCTTCACGCCCGCCAGTGACAGCATCGTCGGCGCAAAATCAATAAACGCAATCAAATCATCGTTGACCGTCCCCGGCTTTACCGCATCGGGTTCCTTAGGCATCGCAAGTTTTCGCAATTTCTCCGGCACCCGAATGACCAGCGGAATGTGAATGCCCGAATCATAAATCCATCGCTTGCCCCGCGGCAGCCCGCGACCGTGGTCACCCCAGAACCACACAATTGTATCGCCAGCCAAACCGTCATCCTCCAACTGTTGAAGGATTTTTCCTGCCTGCTCGTCCATTTTTGTTACGTTGTCGTAGTACCTCGCCAAATTCTTACGGACAACGGGTGTGTCGGGATAATACGGCGGTACGACCGCCTTGGCCGGGTCGTGGACAAGTTTCTCACCTTTCTTAGGCCAGTTTCGGCTCTCGTGCGACACCCCCAGGTTGATGACTGCGAAGAACGGCTGGCCTTTTGCACGACCTCGCCAATGCGCCTTGCGGCTGCTCTCGTCCCACGCCGTCATCGGCGGGGCAAACTGGTAATCGGTTTTGGCGTTATTCGTGCAATAATACCCTGCTGCCCGCAGGTACTCACTGAAGCACTTTACGTATGCCGGCGGCACACCCTTGCACCGCATATGGTGCGTGCCGATGGTCGTCGGGTACATCCCCGTAATGATACCCGACCGTGCCGGGGCACAGACCCCCGCGTGCGCATACACGTTGGTGTAGCGCACACCCTGCGCTGCAAGGGCGTCAATGTTCGGCGTAACAGCATAACTATCGCCGTAGCAGCCCAGGTCCGGACTGATATCTTCGCAGCTCACCCACAGAATATTTGGCCGCTGCATTTTTGGAATGACGGTAACCCAATTTTGCGAGCTTTTTGCCAAAGACGAAGCTTTTTCGCCATCGCAGGAAGTTTCAGATAACAGCATCGCAGCCGCTGCCCCCGAGCTAATTCGCAGAAACTCCCGCCTGTTCACCCAGCCCCTCGGAGGGGCGGGGTTCACATTGTTTTTGGAACTTGTCATAAATTCACCTCCAAACTTTACAAGTTTCTGTTGAGAATAAGCAAATAATAAACAGTCAATAGCAAATAATCAATCGTAAAATCCCTGCCCTTTCGGTGATTGGAATAGTTTTGCAATTTTACAAACAGAAGAAGATTTTTCCCATAATGCTTCAAAACAAGCTTGCATCCCGGATGGAATAATGGTATAAAATTATTTGTTTCCAACACTTGTATACGCTGGCAGCTCTTGCTGCCGGCAGCAGAAAAGTAAGAGAAATCACCGAATTTTTATCTGGAGGTCAGGACGATGAAAAAGCTAATTTTGGCGGCACTGTTTGGGCTAAGTATATTGCTTCAAGTGGCAAGCGCCGGCTCCATAACCGGGACGGTAACCAGGGATTCGGACGGCTCACCCATTTCTGGGTTGTGGGTGTATGCTCACGATTATGACACTGGAAGCTGGGGTGGCAGCGACCTCACTAATGTCAATGGCGTCTATGAAATAACGGGCCTGGCCAGTGGAGCATACAGAGTCCAAGTTTCCACGTCGGGCACTGAGTATGTGCAAGAGTACTATGATAACGCCTTTGATTCGGGCAGTGCAACGCCCGTTCCCGTTGTTGTTGGAGAGCAAACCTCTGGCATAGATTTTGGCTTAACGGTTGGTGGGACCATAACCGGAACAGTAACTGCTGATTCGGAGGGCACGCCGATTTTAGGGTTGTGGGTCCATGCAGAGGATTACGCAAGCGGTGAATACCGCAACGGTGACTGGACCGATCCTAATGGCAAGTATGAAATAACTAATTTGCCCGCTGGAGCTTACAAGGTGAGAGCCACCACATGGGGCAGCGATTATAATTATATTCAGGAATATTACGATGACCAGCTTAATTGGGAAGATGCTAACCAAGTAACAGTCAGAGAAGGTGAACCGACATCAGGTATAGATTTTCAGTTAGCTATCGGCGGCAGTATAAGTGGTAGTATAACCGATTCAAATGGTTCGCCTATCTGCGGTATAGGAGTTGATACCTGGGATTATGACAGCCGAGCGCACTGCGGGCACGATGTGACCGATACCAATGGTGTCTACGAGATAACAGGTCTACCTTCCGGAACGTACAGAGTCGGGGTTGACACACGCGGTACTAATTACGCGGCAGAATGCTATGATGATGTAATTGATTGGGAGGCTGCTACGCGGGTTACCGTTATAGCCGGTCATCAGACAGATAATATTAATTTTGCTTTAGGTCCCGGGGCATCGATAGCAGGAAAGGTTATCAATTCCTCGCACGAAGCCCTTGAGGACGTAGATATTAACTGTTCGACCGATGGTTTCGGCACAAGGACTACTACCGATGCAAATGGTGTCTATGAGTTTACCGGATTGCCGCCCGGTTATGTGTACGACATTGCTGCATATCCTCCAAGCGATAGTAATTATGTAATTACCCAAATTTATGTGGAAGTTCCCGACGCAAATGACTATACAGCGCCGGATATTGTACTTGAAAGCGGTGCTCTAACTGTCTCGGGTATGGTTACCGATAAAGCAACAGGCACGCCCTTAGAGAATATTTGGGTTTCCTGCCATCTTGAAGACCTCGACATGTGGGGAGGGGGTACGGATACAGACATAAATGGTTTTTATATGCTAACTAACCTGCCGCCGGGTGAGGTTGAGATCAGGGCTGAACCGGAGTCCTATTACGCTTGCATCGGCGCTGAATTCGAACTTACAGCAGACGTGAACGACCTCGATTTCGCACTGCCGCCGGAAGCTATCCTTTCAGGCAAAGTATTGGATGCTGACACAGCCGAGCCGGTGGCGGGCATTGAGGTAACGTATTATAGCGACAGGTATGCGGTTTGGAACAATGATTACACCGATTCGGATGGAATATTTACCCTTACAAATCTTCCGCCGGGTATTGGAGAAATAAAGGCGAGGCCGCAGGTCGAGACCGGTTATGCGTGGTCTTTGCCGTGGGGAAACAACTGGTTCTACCTTAACGAAGGTCAGCACGAATCAAATCGAATACTTGCCCTACGAAAGGGTGCACTGGTTCGTGGCTACATAAAGGAACAAAACGGCGCCCCCTTGAGCAATATTGAATACGATTGGAATGGTAAAATGTCTGAAGGATGGTTCCGCACCGATGTCGATGGACGTTACGAAATAATACTGTCGCCAGGCACATACACTATCGAACTTGATGAAGACAACCTTTGCGCGTTGCCTGTGAAAGTTACAATAACTGATATAAACCAGCCTGTTGATGTTAATGATATGATAGTTTACTCCGAGCAAACCGGCGGTCAAATTTCCGGTGACATTAATAATCCGGGCGGGTACCCCAAGGACGGAGAATTTGCTGTTTTTGTCCTTGAAGCAGGCAAAGAAGTTGACCCAAATACATGGTATACTGTCTCGCCGGTCGGCATGACCGAATTGGAAGAGGCGGGGCTGTTTGCTATCGCCGCATTACCACCGGACGCCAATTACGATGTTTATCTGTGCGTAATAAGTGAGACACTGGACGAAATAGAGTCTATCACCGTGCGGGATTTCGCGATAAATGTTGCTGTTGGAACAACCGGCATCAATCTGCATTACAATTCAGAAGGAAGTACTGTTAGCGGCAAGGTAATAAATACTGACGGCCAGGTTGTT
>JAUVYZ010000052.1 GCA_030602845.1 Phycisphaerae bacterium
TGCCGACAGGTCGGATATATCTGAGGAGATTGCTCGATTGGATTCGCATTTGCAGCAGTTACTCCAGAGTTGTCAGGGGCCTGGTCAGGCAGGGCGGAGGTTAGACTTTATCAGCCAGGAGATGCTCAGAGAAGCTAATACTATTGCCAGCAAGGCCTCCGATATTGAGATTATCCGCTGTGTGGTCGATATAAAATGCCGGATAGACCGAATTAAAGAACAGGTTCAGAATATAGAGTGAGGGCCCCGATTTTGGCCCGCCCCAATTAGGCGTGAGCCTAAGCTCAATTGGTGCGGGATTGCAAAAAGGGAACCCTGAGGTAAGCCTGATGAACGAGACAAAGAGTAGAAAAGGCAAAGTGGTGATAGTTAGCGGCCCGTCCGGGGTTGGCAAGAGCACTATCTGCAAAGAGGTGGTTAAGCGGCTGAATAATGTTTATCTTAGCGTCTCGGTTACTACCCGGCCGAGGAGCGAAGCCGAAATTGATGGTGGGGATTATTGGTTTATATCGGAGAGGGAGTTTCAAGAACGGGTTGATAAGGGCTTGCTGCTGGAATATGCTGAGGTGTTCGGCCATTTGTACGGGACGCCGAAGGACAAAATTGATGCGGCGCTGCAGGCCGGAAAGAGCGTTATTTTGGAAATCGATGTTCAAGGTGCCAAACAGGCAAAGAGGATATATCGGGATATGGTAATGATTTTTATTCTTGCGCCGAGTCAGAAAGAATTAGCGGAGCGCATGAAGCTTAGAGGCAGAGAAGACATTGAAACAGCGCAGGAAAGATTGAACGAAGCAAGCACTGAAATAGCCGCTGCCTGGCAATATTACCAGCATATGGTCATAAACGAGAACCTGGAACAGGCAGTGAGCGAGGTGACACAAATTATCCAGCAAAGTGGAGGAAAATAATGATAGAGGAGCTCAAGAGCACTGACCTAATCAATAAAGTTGGCGGTAGATTCAAATTAACAGCGCTGGTTCAAAAGCGACTGGACGAGTTAGTGCAGGGTTCTCGGCCCTTGATTGAGGACAGCAGCGGCAAAACAATGCTGGAAATTGTTGTTCAGGAAATTCTTCAGGACAAGATTGCCATCGATGACGGATTAAGCGGGGAGGCCGCGAAGGACACAGAGAAAGGTTAAAAGGCGTGAAGCGTGCTTGATGTTCGATGCTCATCGAGAATCGAGTATCGAGAAACGAAACACGGGATGCTTGAAGGTCTAAATATTTTGTTGGGTGTCAGCGGGGGGGTCGCTGCGTACAAGGTGGTCGATTTGGCGAATAAGCTGACCGCTGCCGGTGCGGGGGTAAATACGGTAATGACGGGGAACGCCTGCCGGCTCGTTGACCCGAAAAGTTTCGAAGCCGTTACCCGCTCAGCGGTTTTCACCAGTTTATGGGACAGGTCTGAGGAATATAAAATCAGCCATATAAATCTGGTTGATTGGGCTGATGTTGTTGTTGTGGCACCTGCAACGGCCAATATTATAGGCAAAATTGCAAACGGCATCTGCGATGATTTGCTCAGTACAACGCTTTGTGTCTGCTGGGCCAAGCCGACACTTTTGGCTCCTGCGATGAACAGTAATATGTGGAATAACCCGGCGGTGCAGCACAATGTCAAGATGGTAAAAGAGATGGGCTTTGAGCTGATAGGCCCTGAAGAGGGGCGGCTTGCCTGTGGGACGGAAGGTATCGGTAGAATGTCGGAGCCGGAGGATATTTTAGCGGCGATTGAAAAAATGGCTTCGGAAATTAAAGGCAATAAAAAGATTAACCGCAGAGAACGCGGAGAACGCAGAGAAACAAATTAAAATAAGAACTCGGTCTGCCTATGACGGAT
Organism: Phycisphaerae bacterium; assembly: GCA_030602845.1. GTDB lineage: Bacteria > Planctomycetota > Phycisphaerae > Sedimentisphaerales > Anaerobacaceae > JAUVYQ01. Next base: position 1,846 of record JAUVYZ010000052.1, read on the forward strand.
GAACTCTGCGGTGAAGAAAAAGCAATATGCATTTTTTAATCACGGGAGGCGGCACTCGCGAATACATTGACCCTGTCCGCTTTATTTCCAACGCAAGCAGCGGGAGGATGGGTTACGCACTTGCCCGTGCAGCACTTAAAGCCGGCCACAAAGTTACGCTCATAACCGCGCCGACAACTCAGCGAGTGCCGGGCGGAGCTAAAATTATCAAAGTTGAAACGGCCGCTGAGATGTTCGAAGCGGTGCGAAAACATTTCTCTCGCTGCGATTGTCTGATTATGGCTGCAGCGGTGGCCGATTATACTCCTGTCCGGCCAGCGAAAACCAAAATAAAAAAAGAAGACAAGTTCCTGACCATAAAATTAAAACCCACAACCGATATTTTAAAATGGGCCGGTACGCATAAAAAGAAAAGACAAATCGTTGTTGGTTTTGCTCTGGAAGATAAAAAGTTAAGAGAGAGGGCAGAGAGGAAGCTAAAGGACAAGAATCTCGATATGATAATCGCCAACAGACCTGCTGCAATCGGCTCAGATAAAACTGCGGTTCAGATAAAGACTTTAAGGAGCAAATGGTTGGGAACCCGGAGCATAAGTAAGGCCGCAATTGCCAGTCGAATTGTTCGATTGATAGAGAACCTCCTCCCTTAAAGCGGGTTCTTTACTTGTTTGGTGAACTTGGTGTTAGCTGCTTTGACAGGTCGGGGAATACTTCTGAAATGATGTCGTTTACAATCCTGTGGTCTTTGATATTGATGGCGGCGGCGTGGCCGGGGCCGAGGGCGGCAAAGGCGTCAACACCAAGTGAGGCGAGTTTTCGTACAAAGGGAAGCGTGGCGTTACATAACGCCTGGCTGGATGTTCTGCCTACAGCTCCCGGCATGTTGGTGACACAGTAATGCAGCACGCCGTCTACGTCGTAAGTCGGGTCATGATGTGTGGTCGGCCGACATGTCTCGATGCAGCCGCCCTGGTCAACACTGACGTCTACGATGACGCTGCCTGGCTTCATTTTCTTCAAAAGCGATCTTTTGATTAGTACAGGTGTTCGATCGCCGGGGACCAGTACCGCTCCAATGATGAGGTCAGCGTTCACGGCATATTGCTCCACTGCATATGGGTCGCAGTAAATGGTCGTTACATTAGGAGGCATAACCTCATCGAGGTATCGCAGGCGGTCGAGGTCGATATCCATAATAGTTACGTTTGCTCCCATTCCGGCGGCGACATGTGCGGCGTTGGTTCCAGCAACTCCGCCGCCAAGTATCAACACATTGGCCGGTGCCACGCCGGCGACGCCACCTAAAAGGGTTCCCCGGCCCATCATCGGCCTTTCGAGATATTTGGCGCCTTCCTGAATAGACATCTTGCCAGCAATCTCGCTCATTGGGGTAAGCAGGGGCAGCCGGCCGTGGGCGTCCCTCAACGTCTCGTAAGCTACCGCCACAATTCCTGCCTCGAGACATGCGGCCGTCAGTTCACGTGAAGCGGCGAAGTGGAAATAGCAGAAGACAATCTGCCCCTCGTGAAGCTTGGTAATCTCCGTCGGCTGGGGTTCCTTGACCTTGACAATCATCTCGGCCTGAGTGTAAATCTCATCGGCAGTCTCAACGATACGGGCTCCGGCTGCTGAATACTTCTTATCGTCAAAGCCACTGCCCAAGCCGGCGCTGCGCTCAATCAGGATGGTGTGAGCGTCCTGGGTGAGCAGCTGGGCCCCCACCGGCAACACAGCCACGCGATATTCATCAGCCTTGATCTCTTTGGGTACACCGATAATCATCTTGATTTTATCGGCTGATAACTAATGGCTGTTCAGTTGATTTTGACCGACTCAAACAAAATCGTAAGTGGACGCTTTGGTTAATCCACGTCTTTTATACCGAGGTCGTATTTTGTTAATATGCTCTCGAATTTGTAGCCGGCCTGGGTGATGTTTTCTTCGGCTCCCTGTTTGCGGTCGATTACGCAGACGATTTTTTTGACGGTTGCGCCGGTTTCGGTGATGACTTTGGCTGCTTCGAGGACTTGTCCGCCGGTGGTGGCAATGTCCTCAACGAGCAGAACCACATCGCTGCTCTTTAAGACGCCCTCAACCATTTTGTCCGTGCCGTAACCTTTTTTCTTGTTGCGGATGATTACCCAATTCTTGCCGGTTTCCATAGCAGTAGCTGCGGCCAATGCTACACCACCCAATTCAGCGCCGGCTATCAAGGTAACATCGTTGGTAATATATCCGGCAAGTTCTTCACCGAGGGCCTTGAGTATGTCCGGGCAGGTCTCGAAAAGGTATTTATCGAGATAATACTTGCTTCGTTTTCCACTGCGAAGGATAAAATCCCCTTCCAGGTAGGCCGTTTCTTTAATACGCTTTATTAGTTCTTCTCTGGTCATTGTTCGTGTCCTGTCGCCCGTGACCTGGGTCCCGATTGACTGTTTATACATTAAGTTCAACTTTCCGGTTAAGTTCTTTTCGGTATTTTCTGCGGATTTGTGTTACGATATCTTTGATGAATTCGTCGACCTGCTGTGGTGCCCGACCGACGTAACTTTTCGGGTCTAATACTTTTTCGAAACCGACTTTTCTGAAGGCGATATCTGCTTTGAGCCGGCTAATCAGGTCGTTAGGTTTGCCGAATTTTTTGACCTGGACGGCAGCGGCGTGTGAATGCAGTTTTAATATCTGGTGCAATTCCTGCCTGTTTCCGCCGGCCTTGACTGCAGCCATCAGGATATTTTCGGTGGCCATAAACGGCAGCTCTGCTGCAACATGCGCCGCTATCACTTTCGGATAGACAACAAGCGCGTCCGTGACGTTGATGAGGATTTCCAGGATTCCATCGACAGCCAAAAACGCTTCCGGAATAACCACCCTTCTGTTGGCTGAATCATCGAGTGTTCTTTCAAGCCACTGTTCGGAGGCGGTCATCTGCGGGCTGGAAGCCAGGCTCAGTACCAGTCTGCTAAGGGCGGTTACCCTCTCGCATCGCATTGGATTTCTTTTATAGGCCATTGCCGAGGAGCCGACTTGTGATTTTTCAAATGGCTCTTCAATCTCTTTTAGATTTGCGAGCAGCCGCAGGTCGTTGCATAGTTTGTGGGCTGACTGTGCAATTGATGCAAGGCAGTTTACTACGAGTGTATCGATTTTTCGCTGATATGTCTGGCCGGTAACGGCACAGATATTTTTGAATTCGAATGCAGCGGCAACGGTTCTATCGAGCAGCTTGACCTTGTTATGGCTGCCGTCGAAAAGTGCCAGGAAAGAGGCCTGCGTGCCGGTGGTGCCTTTAACTCCTCTAAAGGGCAACGTATCGAGTCGATATTCGGTTTCCTTCAAATCCATTACGAACTCATAGCACCACAGCGTTGCTCTTTTGCCGACGGTGGTTAACTGGGCCGGCTGGAAGTGGGTAAAGCCCAGCGTCGGCAGTGAGCGGTGCTTCTTTGCAAACTTGCTTAGCAGATTTATCACTGCTGCTAATTTGTCGGCTGTCATCTGGAGCGCTTCTCGCATAATTATCAAATCGGCGTTGTCAGCCACGAAGCAGCTAGTGGCACCGAGGTGGATTATCGGAGCAGCTTTCGGCGCGGCATCGGCAAAAGTGTGGATATGGGCGACAACGTCGTGGCGGAATTTCTTTTCGTAGCGGGCGGCCTTGTTAAAATCGATGTCGTCAAGGTGTCTGGCCATCTGGTTTATCTGGCTTTGTTTTATATGCAGGCCGAGTTTCTTTTGTGCCTTTGCAAGTTGGAGCCAGAGTTTGCGCCAGGTGCGGAATTTTCTCTTTGCTCCGAATAGTTGGGCCATTTCTCTTGAGGCGTTTCTTTCAACGAGGGGACTTACGTATAGGTCTTTATTATTTGCCATCTTTTGCCCTCTTTAAGATTCATTTGGGATTGGTTCTTTGCTGCCGTTTAGCTAATAACCGCTCAATTTCTTCGATATCTTCTTGAACAAGTATCCAGTCTGATGCGGCGGCTGTTTCGGCAATCTGGTCTGGCCTTCGTGCCCCGACGATAGCGGCGGTAATTTCACTTCGGCGAAGGACCCAGCTGATAGCCAGTTGAGCTGCGGTTCTGCCGTTGCGTTCGGCAATGTCGCAGAGGTGCTCAACGAGTTCCAACGTGGCGGTGAACTGGGGTTCCTGGAAATCGGGGCTTCTTCTTCGATGGTCGTCGAGGGGCAGAGCTGCCAGGCGCTGCTGACTGAATTTACCTGTAAGTAAACCCCTTTGCATAGGACTGTATGCAACAACTCCGATATTATTTTCCGCGCAATAACCTAACAGTTCATCTTCGACCTCACGGTGGAGCATACTATAGGGCGGCTGGAGCGAGGCGACGAGGTGAATTTTCTGGATGCGTTTGAGCTGCTCGATATTAAAATTCGATACGCCGAGGAATCGGACCTTGGTCTCCTGGGCCAGTTTGGCCATTTCTTCCCAGGCCTGCTCAATATCTTGCTCCGGCTGGGGCCAGTGCATCTGGTAGAGGTCTATTACATCGACGCCGAGTTTCTTTAAGCTCGCGTGACATTCTTTTCGAATGCTTTCCCTTTTTAGGCAAGGCATCCTTTGGTTCTGCCGGTTCCACAGCAGTCCACACTTGGTTGCGATAAATGGTTTGGCATTTGTCTGTTTTAGGGCTTTGCCGACGAGCTCCTCGGAATGGCCCAGACCATAGATTGGAGCGGTATCTATCCAGTTGATTCCTTGTTCCAGGGCACAGAAGATTGCACTAATTGCCTCGTTATCATCCTGTGGCCCCCAGCCATATTGCCAGGGTCCACCCATCGCCCAGGTACCCAATCCAACGGTCGTTAGTTTCAAATCGGTATAACCTAATTGTCTTGTCTGCATAATCTCGCCCCGTTAGAAATCTTCCTTTTTTGTATCATAATCTTATTTGCCCCGTTGGAATTTCTAACGGGGCAAGCTCCCAAAAATTCGGGCGAGCCGCAGCGACTCGCGTCGCAAGATGTGGCTGCAGGGGGGAACCTGTTTGCACAATAGCATCATATTACGATTCCAGGCGTTTATCAAGAGGTTCGGGCCCCATTTTGCGACTTTTTGCAAAATGGGAATCCTCCCAAACGCTTTTTTTGCGTTTTGTGGTCCCCGACGTATTGCAGAGGGTCCTGTAAAATGGAGTCCTAAGTAATTGTAAAGGGGGGTGGTCAGTGCAGCGAGAGGAAAGAGGCCCAAAAGGCCCATTTTATCGCCCACGGCCTTTTTTGTTTCGTAAGTTTCATCTATATATGCAGTAATAAAGTAAAAACTTAAGGCTAAAAGCAAAAAAACTGTGGAATTTGGTGCCCAAAGCCCATACGTTGGCTTTGGGGTCTGATTCGCGAGTTTTGCGTTTTATAGCTTGTGTTTTTCGGTTCTTTACATTTAAATTTTGCATTTTTGCCCAAGAAAACTGCAATTTTAGGAAAGGAGACTCCAAATTTAATGTAAAACATATTTTGTTTATTGCCGAATTATTTATATATATTTAAGAAAGAAGTGGATACCCGAATGGTCCTTGGGATTCTAATGGATTCCCATTGTGGTCCGGCACCAATTGAGCCCGGGTGGGGCCCAATTGGTGACGGACAAAATAAGGGTCCTCTAAAAAAGGTCCTGATTGAACACAAAAGCGTATCCTCAGGGGGTTAATATGAATGAAGTAGTGATGCTGCGTGGAGCCGAACCGAGGGAAATCCTACAAGCTGTGATTGAAAAAAGAATACCTGCCATTATGTCCTATTTGTCCAAAGGTAAATGGCACGTTGCGAAAGTGCTGCTGACCAATCTTGGAGCTAATAGACTAAGCGTTGAGGTGGGGCCCCAAAGCCGACATAGGGGTTTTGAGAGGGCCTCCTGCAATACGTCGCAAGATGGGAACCCGAACGCGGATACTGGCGCCAAGGAAAGGGACCCCATTTTGGAAAAAGACCGCAAAATGGAACCCCCAAAACCACACCCGGTCAATATACAGGTTGATCAGCCGGTCGGAATATCGCTAAAGTATGGATACGGCAAGTTTGTTTTTGACACAACTGTGGTAGGTCTTGAGTCGTCACCGGATTCAACGACCGGCGGAACGATAGTGCTTGCGGTGCCGGACAAGGTTGAGATAATCCAGAGAAGAAGCTATTTCCGTGTTGACGTTCCGAGGTCGCTGAAAGTAAATGTTCTGCTGTGGCATCGCCGCCGGAGTCGTGGAACAAAAAACGAGATACGAGATACGAAAGACGAGATAGGCAATTATTGGCAGGGCAAGCTTGTTGATATTTCCGCCGGCGGTGCACAGATTGTAGTTGATGGTGGTGTCGCCCAGCGTCCTTTATCGGGTTTGGGGTCTCCTTCGCAAGGGCAAGAGGGTTCCCAATTTGCCAAAGATCGCAAGATGGAGACTTCGGACTTCAAGAAAGGGCAGTTTATTGGGCTCAGGTTTACACCTATGCCTTATGAAACGCCGTTGATGTTCGATGCCCAGATTAGAAACATTTTGCCGACGGCCGACGGCAAAAGTATCTGCCTTGGCCTGCAGATTGTCGGTCTGGAAGCAAGCGCGGAGGGCCGGCAGGTTCTGCAGCGGCTGTGCAATGTTGTGGAGCGATATTATCAGATAAACCAATCCAGCGCCAAGCAGCAGGATATGCAGCCAATAGGGTGCAGCGTATAGTTTTTCTTTTCCTATTTTCTAACTGCTATCCGGTAACTTAAATATTTTTCTGCGCTGGCTGCTGCGTTGAGGGGCGAGATTATTTTTCAGGTTCCCATTTTGGGGGGTCCGTCGATGTCCGGCAATTTGCCCCGGCATTTGCCGGGCCGGATGACGCATATTGCACAATGGGGGTCCTCTTGCGGATTACTTTGTAATAGAACCATTTAGCGAAGCTGCTTGCTGCAAAACCGCAGAAAATCAATACCAAGGCTGCTTGTCTGCTCCAGATACACAGGGCGAGGAACAACAGCACCCTGATAAGATGTGCGAAAGGTTTTTTGCCCTTTATGTACTGATTTAGGATATGTGGATATCGGATCCTGCTAACCATCAACACCGCCACTGCGAGGACCAAAAACGGCAGGGCATAAATAATAGCGTCTTCGCAGAAGCTAAGATACGCTGAAGTGTTTCTGACTGACAGTTCCGGAAGTATTATTTCCTGATGGAATATTACCAGGCTAACTACCACCCCGGCGGCAGCTGGGGTTGGCAGGCCTATAAAACTCATATGAGCAGACTCGTCCTCCTCGTTTTCCACATTGAACCTGGCTAATCTGATGGCCGCACAGCTTATATACGCAGCCGCTGCGAGCCAGATGAATCGCTGGAGGAAATTTGCAAAAGCGACGTTGAGTTCGGCAAAGCCGGCTAATTTGTATTCCAGAACTTTGAGCATTAAAAATGCCGGCGCTACTCCGAAGCTGATTATGTCGCAGAGACTGTCGAGCTGGCCGCCGAAGCTGGAGGTGCTCTGGCTCATTCGTGCCACTCGGCCGTCGAGCATATCGGCAATCATTGCCAGGAGGATCATATAACCTGCCATAGCAAGAGAGGAGAACTGCCCAACGCTACGGGCGGTGCCTTTGCTGGCAAAAGCGATGGCGGCAAAGCCGCATACGCCGTTCAGGATGGTTATCAGTGACGGCAGGATGGTGATGTACTTTAACCTTTGCTTTCGCACCCGTCGCAGCAGGCTGTCTTTGGCAGCTTCGGTTTTTAATCTGGTCATTTCTCGATTCCCGAATCTCGATTCCCGAATCTCGTCCTGACAAAGCAAAACTCTTGTGTTGGGTTATCCTTTTTCTGAGTCGTCCTTCACACATTTACATGTGTGGTAGCTTTTCCTTGTCTTTCACGCATCCGGCCCTAACGGATTCGTTATTCGTACCTTACCAGAGGTGTCAGTCCAGCTTTGACTTTGTCGCCTATTTGGACCAGGCACCTGGCATTTTCACGGGCGGGCAGATACAGTTCTGTCCTGGAGCCGAATTTTATCATTCCGAATTTCTCACCGCCAGTTAATTTTTGTCCCTGGCTGGCGGCGCAGAC
>JAUVYZ010000227.1 GCA_030602845.1 Phycisphaerae bacterium
CTGGCTGAGGCCATTTCGACAAGAGCTGTTTTACTGTCGCCGAACCAGGCGAAGCCGGCCTCGACCTGCATATCGGGCAGAGGCCCCATTACCGTTCGCCGAACCCATTGGCCGTTAGCTGCTTTAATCATTGCCCTCGCAGTGCCTTCACCTCCGTCGGCCATAGGTTTTATTACGAGGTGGGCGTCCGGCACGCATTCGGCAATGGCCGCTGCGATAACTTCACACGCCTCATAGCTGGCGAGAGTCCCTTTGAACGAGTCCATTGCAATAATTACTTTCATAAGAGTCAATCCCAACAAGACAATTCGAGCTTCGCTAACATGCAAGAGAATGGGGCAGCTTACCAGCGGCTTCTTTTTCAAAGCACAATCAGACTGATAATCCACAATGCAATGGCGGCAGCACCACCTTCCACGAGAGTCCCGAGGGTTTGTAGTTTATACCCATCCTTAACGCTCATTTTAGAAAGGCCGATAACCACCCAGAAATAACTGTCATTCGCATGGCTGACCACCATCGATCCGGCGCCTATCGCCACCACAGCTAATGCTCTGGCCGTCGGAGCACCGAGACCAAGCGCTCCAAGAAGCGGACCCACAATACCTGCAGTCGTGATGATAGCCACCGTTGACGAGCCCTGGGCCGTTTTGAGTGCCGCGGCAATGATGAAAGGCAGCCATATACTAAGGCCTGCGCTTTCGCCGAGATATCCTTTCACAACATCGGATATTCCGGAGTTCTGCAGCACCTTGCCAAAGGCACCTCCACAGCCGGTGATGATAATGATAGTTGCCGCAGCAACGACCGCCTGGCCGACCCACCCCGAAGCTGAAAGCATCTCGGTGGTCAGTTTTTTCGGCAGCAGCAAGGCAAAGAAAACGCCGACGAGCAGTGCGACCACCGGCTGCCCGATAAAGCTGATGAACGCTGCTACATTTCCCACGCCGAACGGATGGGACTCGAGACTGCCAACTGACCTCAACACAATCAAAATGATAGGCAGAAGGATGGGAATTACCGACTTGAGGGCCGAGGGGCCCTGGGCGGCAAGCTCTTCCGGATCGGATTCCTCGGCTCCCGCTTCGGGGTTAATATACACCTTACTCGCAAACTTTACCGCAAACAACCAGCCCGCCGCAAGGGCGATAACACTTACCAACAGCCCCCACAGGATTACCAGGCCAAGGTCAGCCTTGAGCAGTCCCGCTGCCGCGATAGGCCCGGGAGTCGGGGGGACCATTGTGTGCGTCGCGTAGAGACCGAGGCTAAGCGCCACCGCACTTGTCGCCAGTGATATCTTCGCCTTGCGCGACAGCCCTTTGCCCAATGCCGCAAGGATAACAAAGCCGGAGTCGCAAAACACAGAAATGCTCACAATATATCCGATTATACTCATGGCCAGAGGCACATTCTTCTGGCCAACGAGTTTGAGCGTGCTTTCGGCCAGCTTAAATGCGCCACCGGATTTCTCAAGGAATGTACCGATGACCGAGCCGGCCAGAATCACGATGCCGATGTAGCCGATGGTGCCGCCGAAGCCTGAATTTACCGATTTGACGACATCGGCGAGTGACATTTTCCCGCAAAAGACGCCATACCCGAAGGCGGTGATGAGCAGCACAAGGAACGGGTGCAATTTCAGCTTAGTTGTCGCAACGATTATGAAAACGATAGAGAGTAAAAGAAGAATTACAAGCCACATAGAATTTGTCCCTTTGACTGATATAGTCTTTTCTGCAAATGGCTGAGTAAAATCACAACAACCACTCCCAGGCTGGCTTTATAACTTGGCGGTATTTTAGTTTGCCCAGAAACATAAAACAAGCTACAATTTTGGCGTGATTAAAAGAAGAAGAACCGTAACCGTCAAGGTCGGCCCGGTAAAAATCGGCTCATCCGCCCCGGTTGTCATCCAGTCGATGACCAAGGTGCCGACAGTCGATATTGCCCGCTGTGTAAGGCAGATAAACCAGCTTGCCAAAGCCGGCTGCCGATTGGTGAGAATCGCCGTTCCCAGACGTGACGATACCGCTGCTTTTGCAAAAATCGTCCAAAAAGTAGATGTCCCGTTAATAGCCGACGTTCACTTCAGTCCCAACCGGGCTATTGAAGCGATAGAAGCCGGGGCCGCTAAAGTTCGGCTCAACCCCGGCAACATAAAAAATCGAGAAAGCATCCTGCGAATAATAGACGCAGCCAAAATGCACAAAATCGCCATCCGCATCGGCGTCAACGAAGCAAGCATTAGAGACCTCAAAAAGCAAGCTGTCCCCATCGAGAAACGCACCGCTTTGATGTTAAAAGAAATGAAAAGATATGTTCGGCTCTTCGAAAACCGCAAATTCGAGAAGTTGGTTCTCAGTGCAAAAAGCAGTGACTGCCTGCGAACCATCGAAATCAACCGCCGCATCGCCGGGACCTTCGACTACCCAATCCACCTCGGCCTGACCCACGCAGGACTGCCCGAAGATGCGCAAATACCCTCGGCTATCGGCCTGGGCACTCTGCTCGCGGAAGGTATTGGTGATACCATCAGGGTAAGCGCCGCCGGCAGCCCAATCATAGAAACCAAAATTGCAAAGCAGATTCTAATCGCGCTCGGCCTTTACCAACGCTCGACGCCGGAGCTAATAGTGTGCCCGACCTGCGCCAGGGCCGAAATTGACGTAATCAAGCTGGCACGCCGAATCGAAAAAGCCATACGCGACATTGATGTACCGATGCGTATCGCCGTTATGGGCTGTATCGTCAACGGTCCCGGCGAAGCCGCCGACGCCGACCTGGCCGTCTGCGCCGCAAAGAACAAAGCATATATCTACCGCAAGGGCCGAAAAATCTCAACAGTACCCGAAGGCAAAATCATCCCTACAATGCTAAAGGAGTTACAAAATTTATAGCATCCTCACACGACTTTGTATCGTGGTCATCTTCAGCATCGCCTTCGCGTACATCGAAGCCGCTGTGGTTGTGTACCTGCGAACAATCTTTCATCCTGAAGGTTTTACCTTCCCCTTAACCGACTTTGGCATCACCCCGTCTCGGAAGCAGCTTCTATTGACTGAAATCGGCAGGGAAGCCGCCTCGATGGTTTTAATCTCTACCGCCGCCTGGCTGTTCGGCCAGACCCTTCAGCAGCGATTCGCTTATTTTTTAGCCATTTTTGCGGTCTGGGACATCTTCTACTACATCTGGCTCAAGACCCTCATCAACTGGCCCAGCTCAATTATGGATTGGGACATACTATTTCTAATACCAATCACCTGGGCCGGGCCTCTCCTGGCACCTGTCCTTATCTCACTTACACTTCTCCTATTTGCCGTGATAACACTCTACCGCTCGTGTACCGGTAGCCCACTCGAAGCAGCCCCCATAGACTGGGGTGGTTTTATCCTTGCTGGTCTTGTTGTAGTTGTCTCTTTCTGCATCGCCGGCCGGCATATCAGGAAACGCGATTTTAAATCACATTTCTACTGGCCGGTATTTGCCGTTGGTCTCTTATCCGCCGTCGCCTTGTTCCTAAAATGCTTGTTGAAGTCGAAATAGAGCGCAAAGAGCATAGGTGAGAAAAAGACCAAAGACTAAAAACGTCAGTCCCGAGTCCTGGGTCTTGTGCACTTTTAGTTTTTATCGTTCTCTGACGTATTCGTTCCGGTCGGTCAGGATGTTCACCTTTTGCTGTTGCCCGTCTCCTGCATAAACCCTTCGAACTTGCCGAAAATCATCTTGCCGGCCGAGGTCTGAAGCGAGCTGGTTACGCTAATGAGCAATTCCCGCCCAATCTTATTGCGTGCACCTTCAACAACAACCATTGTACCGTCGGCCAGATATCCGATACCCTGCTCGGCTTCTTCGCCGGGCTTTATGATTTTAACCTTCATAGTCTCGCCCGGCAAAGCAACTGCCTTTAGCGAATTGGCCAAATCGTTTATATTCACTACATCGACCTCACGCACCTGCGCAACCTTGCTGAGGTTATAGTCGGTCGTTGCCAGCCGCCCGTTTCGG
>JAUVYZ010000182.1 GCA_030602845.1 Phycisphaerae bacterium
GGCGAAGTCATCACTCTATCTGAAAATTCCGGCACAAATACCCGCGTCTCCAGCCCCCCGCATCCCTTTAGGCCGAGCTCTCTCGCCGCCTCAAGGAATTCTTCCAGAGCGTCCAGAACGTCGAAATCCACCACACCCGCAACAGCCAGCCCACGCTTCCGCGCCAGCCACGCAAATTTGCTCGGCGAATACCCGTACGAATTATAAGAAAAAAAAGTATGGCAATGCAGGTTGACATCTGTCCCCGGCTTCGGCAAACCTATTTCGTCGGCGTCAACCTTTTCGCATAATGAGCTTAACGCTTCTTTTCTCTCAGCCGAATCGAAACTATCCAGCTTGCGTTCAAGCTCTTCTATTGGTCTTGTGCCTCGCATTTCGTGGCTCGTTCCTCCCCCTTTTGTTTTATAGCCCGTCCCCCGGGGGACGGGTCACGAGTAACGATTTTTGTATTCTTCTTCCCAGCGTTGACTATCTTGCGGCTGATATTCTTTAAGCTCATACGAATTACGGACAATTTCCCTCGCCTCAGCCAGCGTTTTTATCTGCCCTGTTGCCTTGGCCTGCATCAAGATATTGCCGCTCGCCGTCGCCTCAATCGGCCCGGTGATTACCGTTTTACCCGTTGCATTGGCCGTAAACTGACAGAGCAGTTCATTTTGTATCCCGCCGCCGACAATGTGCAGTACCTCAATCGACTGTTCTACAATGTCTTCGATAGCTTCCATCATATAGCGATACTTAAATGTCAGACTTTCCAATATCGCTCTTATCATTTGCCCCTTGTCGTCGATTGCTTTTTGCCCTGTATCAGTGAGATAATCATTTATTCTTTTCGGCATATCGCCCGGTGAGAGAAACACGCTGTAATCAGGGTTGATTTGACGGGCAAACGGCTCGGCTTGTTCAGCCATCTCCGTCATCTCCGCATAGGACAGCTCAACGCCCTCTCTTTGCCATTGCCTTTTACATTCCTGCATTAGCCATAATCCCATTATGTTCTTCAAAAGCCGAATCGTATCTTCAACTCCCCCCTCGTTTGTAAACTCATATTCAAAGCTCTTTCTGTTAATAATTGCCTCAGGCACTTCAACGCCTATAAGACTCCATGTCCCCGACGAAATATACGCCCAGTTACTCTCCCCGGCCGGCACCGCAGCAACCGCTGAGGCCGTGTCGTGCGAGCCAATCGCAATAACCGGAATAGGCCCGCAGCGAAGCTCGGTTCCAATCTTCGCGCTCAACTGCCCAACAACTGTCCCCGGCTCGACAATTCTTGGCATAATATCAATCGGCAAAGAAAGTTTATCGAAAATCTCTTTCGACCATTGACCCGTTCTCATATCCATCAATTGTGACGTGCTCGCAAGACTGTATTCGCCGTAAATCTTACCGCACAAATGGTAGGAGAACAAATCAGCGATAAAAATCAGGGTCTTCGTCTTGGCCAGCGCAGCCGAGCTTGCCAAACGCATCGCAAGAAGTTGATAAACCGAATTTAGCTGCATAAACTGCAGGCCCGTGTTTTCATAAATTTCGCGTTTGCCCATCAGCTCAAACGCCTTTTCCATCATCCCGTCTGTTCGGCTGTCACGATAATGATAAGGATTTTCAACCAGTTTCCCATCGACATCCAGCAGCCCGAAGTCAACGCCCCAGCTATCGACACCGATACCCCAGACTTGGGTCCCTGCCGCTTTTGCCGCTTTGCTTATGCCGGTTTTAACTTCGGATAGCAGTTTGTTGAAATCCCAGCGCAGCGAGCCGTGCTCTTCAACCGGGCCGTTACTGAAACGATGGATTTCTTCGAGAGCAATTTTATCATCCGAGACCGAGCCGAGCATCACTCGTCCGCTCTCGGCTCCGAGGTCAACCGCAATATATTTCTTCACTTGCGCCATCACCAATTCCTTATTATTTGATTCGTTAATATCGAGCATCGAGTATCAAGCAAGGAAGCAATTTTATAACCCAAATCCTTTACTATTGCAAATCGAAAATCGAAGTGTGAAGGTATGCCCTTTGTTGCGGGCACAGATGTAATCAGGGTAATAGGTAAAGCCGGCAAGAAGTAGTTAGGCCTATATGTGGCATAGCATTTTTTGCCGCGAGGGATGGCCTATACTTAGGCCCGCGGAATGGATTGGTCCGCCTGAAAACGCATCTTGGCCTGACCGATAAGATAAAAACTGCCCGTTATACAAATCAGGTCTTCTTTGCTCACAGCGTTTTTCGCAAGCCGCAGTGCTTCGCCCAAACTGCTGGCTGTCTGGCACATCTTGCCGCACATCTCCGTGTAAATATCAGCCAGGTCTTCCGGAGACATCGCCTTCGCCGAGTTGCTGCGGGTGAAAATCACCTTGTCGGCACCGTATTGTAATTTATGCAGCATCCCTTTAACGTCCTTGTCACTGTTGCAGCCGAAGATGACCACCATAGAATCATAAGGAATATTTTGGCCTATCGCATGTATCAACGCCTGAATGCTTGCGGCATTGTGAGCGGCGTCTATCATAATCCTTGGGTCATCGCAAATCATCTCCATTCGGCCCGCCAATGACACGCTATGAAGTCCCTTAGTTGCTTTTTCGCTGTCTATCTTGTAGCCGCTTGCTTTGAGTTTATCCAGCATAGCCAGGGCCAGACCGCAGTTGATTGCCTGATGTTTGCCGTGCAGCGGCACTCGCAGATGTTCAAATTTACTCGTCGCTGTTGTCAGGCAGATTCTTGTATGTGGGCCGTGCTCCCGCGACGTTTCAAATCGATGCGAAAAATCAATATCGGTGCCGGTTACACTCAGCGGCGCTTTGACGGCAATAGCATGCGATTTTAGAACACGCATTGCCTCGTCCTCCTGTTGGACGGTAACAATCGGAACGCCCCGCTTGAAAATACCGGCCTTCTCCTTGGCAATTTTGTCGATAGTCTGCCCAAGCTGGTGCTGATGGTCGATGCTCAAACTGGTTATACCGACGACCTTGGGCTGAATAACGTTGGTGCTGTCCAATCTGCCGCCTAAACCGGTTTCAATCACACCAATATCAACTTGCGTATCGAGAAAATGCATAAAAGCCAGCGCCGTCATAATCTCAAAGAAGGTGGGAGGAGTATTCTTTGATATTTTCTCAACCGGGGCATAAACGCGGTTCAACAGGCCAAGCATTTCTCGGTCCTTTATCATTTCGGAATTGACCGTAATCCGCTTATGCAAATGTACCACGTGCGGCGAGGTGTACAACCCCACGTCGTAATCATTCGCCTCGAGCATCTTCGCCAGCATCGTCGCAGTCGAGCCTTTTCCTTTTGTGCCGGCTATATGAGCTGTATGAATCTTCTTGTGAGGGTTGCCTAATAACGACAGCAGCTTTTTCATCCTGTTGAGGTTGAACGTCGTAACGTTATACCCTAAATGCTCTTCCTTTTCGTAGTCAGTCCTCTCGAACAAATAGCGAATGGCCCGTTTGTAGCTCGTAAAAGCTTTTTTGCTCTTGACTGTGGCAAGCTTGGAACGGCTTTTTTTCGTTCGTTTCTTTCCGGTTGTTTTTGCTGGTTTTATCATAAAAACTCCAGTCTAATAGATAAAGACGCTTGAGTCAAAGGACAGGACTCGAAAAAAGCTGAAAAACTGCTGTTATAATTGGATAGAACGGTGTAAGGTATTGCAATTAAAGAGCTTATAGTAAAACAGCTTTGCAGTATTATCTTTGTAAAAAACCGCCTTGCATCAGCACAGCTAAATAGATAATCACTTCTTCTTATAACAACGCGCCTTTCAAGACCCATTTCCGTTCCGATTCGGCTTTCACGGTAGGTGCACGCCCAATAATATTTTAGTTGCCGGCTTAACCGGGTTTTTTTATATTTCGCTCGCTGTTTCACCGCTCTTACACCACTACCATATTGACATTCGATATTTTTTCGCTTGTGGGGTTTTATTTTGACGCGCCGCCGGATGGGGGTTATTCTAAATAGATAATGGGAAAATAAGTAATCTTGTTGCTTTTCCAGATAAATTCCCGACCCCTTTCGGGACAATGTATATTATGTGAACCTGATTTATTGGAGGCAAAGAGCTTATGGAATGTCCGGCATGCTCAAATATGTTACAGCAAATAACTGTCGCAGATGTCACGGTCGATGTATGTAAGGGCGGTTGTGGAGGAATTTGGTTTGACCAGTTTGAGCTCAAAAAATTTGATGAGCCCCACGAGTCTGCAGGCCAGGAACTATTAGATACAGAAAAAGACAAAAGTATAGTTGTCGACCATACAAAGAGATTGAACTGTCCGAAATGTGCTGACATTGTAATGATGAGGCACTTTTTCAGTGTTAAAAAGGAAGTTGAGGTCGATGAGTGCCCGGGCTGCGGTGGCTTTTGGCTGGACGCCGGCGAGTTGGGAAAAATACGCACTCTCTTTAATACCGAAGAGGAAAGGCACAAGGCCGCTGACGACTATTTCTCCGAAGTTTTTGGCGATAAGCTGGCTGCAATGCGCGCTGGAGATGAAGATAAGCTTAACAAAGCCCGCAAGATCGCAAATATCTTTCGCTTTATTTGCCCGACCTATTACATCCCCGGAAAACAGGATTGGGGCGCCTTTTAGTTCTTCAAGGTAACGTTCACATAACAAGCCGTTGCACCTGACCGGGACGCCGCTCGCCGCATCCCGTGGCGCCTCAGCTCGATAACGTTACCATTTGGCATTGCTTTCGGAGAAGCAGAGAATGCACGCAGATTGCGAACACATAGGCGAGAAAAAGCCGACTCCCTGGGGCTTTTGGCCCACCGTGGGATTTTCATGCATCATTGCCATAGTTTATACCTTTATCCAGGTAATCGTAGCCGTCGTATTTATTGTGGCTGCCATGCTTCGGACGCCAAAATTTGATGTTGAGCAATTTGCTGACGGCTTACAAACAAATGGCTTGTTCTTTGCAATAGCAACCTGTGCAGCCGCGCCATTGAC